>NZ_JRFU01000110.1 GCF_003122485.1 Eubacterium ramulus | reverse complement strand
GCATCCAGAAGTTTCAGTTTATTCTGCATGCAGATTTTTTTGAAATGTGTACCAGCGGTAGAGTACAGTTTTGTATCTTCACCGCCGTGTGTCACGTTGATCTCATCCACATAGCGCATCAGATCCAGTGCTTCTTCTTTGCCGATATATTCAAATAAAGTACCGCCAAAGTCGTTTGTGATATTGTATTTTCCATCAGAAAAAGCACCGGCACCGCCGAAACCACTCATGATCGCGCAAGTCGGACATTTGATACAGGATGGAACTTTCTTGCCGTCGATCGGACAGTGGCGTTTCTCTAACGAATAGCCTTCCTCAAAAACGGCAATCTTTAAATCTTTATTCTGGTGGATCAGTTCGTAAGCAGAAAAAATACCGCCAGGACCGGCACCAATGATAATAACGTCATATTTCATAGTTGATATAACCTCCAATAGTAAGACATGAAAAATGCAGTGCAACATTCTACAACAAATACAAGAGTGAAAATAGATTTTCGCTTTGAATTTTATGTAACTGGCACTGCTTATAGTTACTATTTATTCTAGCGCGGAAATTGGTGGTATGTCAATAAAAATCATGGAAAAATTGAAAAATATATTTAGTGAAAGCAGAAACGATGAAAAGGAACTTGTTTAGAAAAGAATGAAAAAATAGAAAGCCAAAAGGCATGTGAAAATAAGTAAAAAAGTTTTCTTCTTGTGTAACAGTACCAAAAGGTAACTACCCTGAATTGTATGGTTTTGACAAAATTCAAAACGATACCAATTTTGCAAAAATGCCTGTTTTCAGGTGATACTTCTTGAACTTTTGTTCAAGAAAGAGAAAACGTTTTATGGTAGTAGATGACCTGCAAGAGAAAGGTTGAGGTAAAAAGTTATGATTTGGTTACAGAATATTTTGATCTCAGTCTGAGTTGAGACTCCCACTTCTGCAAGTGGTGAGTAG
>NZ_JRFU01000011.1 GCF_003122485.1 Eubacterium ramulus | reverse complement strand
GTGGCTCTCAAAGTCCGGACAGGTGGCTCAAAGAGCCCCGGAATAATCATGCTCCGGAAAGATATGCACTATTTTTCCGGAAAAGAGTGCTCTGAATCTTTGGAAAGCATGCACTATTGCATTGGAATACTCAGCCAGAAAGCACAGATATGGAAAAGATACAAAAGAATTGCTATCGAATACTGAAACTGATGAGAAATGCTATGCAACATAATTTGAGTGGTGTGACCATAGGTCCGCAGGAATATATTTTTAGTTATTCCAACAGAAATACAGTATTTCAACTTGAAATATCCAGAGCTGCAGTGGAGTATTTATATTCTATAATTCTTAATTTGATAAAAGGACAAGTATATGGGCTAATAACGTTGGGACACTATGAAGAAACGTTAAAAGAGTTTTATAAACGAATGTTGTCTGGGATTGTAGTGCTGGAAGATGAGTTTGGAACAGGAGTTTCAAATCAGATTTCTGGTATGTTACAAGGGTTTCGGGTTGGGGTTCGGTATCCACTGGAGAATCCACGGTTCTATAAGGAAACAGAAGATGAAGTGATTTTTTTGTTTTATGAGACTGGTAGTCAGAAATATGCCGTGGATTATATGTATTATTTGAGAGATAATTGTTATGTGCTGCCGGAAGAATTTTTGATGAGGAATCGGTGAAATTTATTGGATTTCAGAAAAGCTTGCTGATTGAGAGATGGAAGAAAGTAGATGATTTTTAGTAGCGGAAACGTAAAGTAAAAATCGAAGCGTATGGTATGTTTTGAAATTTCTTTATTAATTGATCATCCGGTGCAGACAATAATGATGCTAATTATATTTATTGGAGGAACTGTGATTGGACATTTATCAGATTTTTATAACACATAACAGAATGTGGTCCGGTCAGGAAATCCTGGTGTTTGGCAGTATTTTTATGATAGTGTTGTTTTGTTGTGTGTGTGCAGTCCGCTGTGGAAAAATAAATAAAATTCAGGTAGCATCAGGATTGTCATTGCTTGTATTTCTTGGAATTGTATATGGATCTACCGTTTTTACAAGGTCTGTAGGAACCAGACAATACGAACTGATTCCGTTCTGGTCCTGGTGGGAAGTGATCAGTCACCATGATCAGTCCTTGTTACAGGAAGATTTGCTGAATTGTATGTTATTGATGCCGATGGGAGTGTTGCTGCCATTGATGGTAAAGAAAAAAGTCCATCCCTGGCAGGCGTTTCTGGCAGGAATCTGTGTATCCGCCTGTATTGAGATCAGTCAGCTTATTTTCCTGCGCGGACTGTTTGAATGGGATGATATGATTCACAATGCGTTTGGCTGTATGGTTGGATGTATCCTATGTAATATGGTGGTTCGCCGAGATAACAAAATACGAAAAAAGAATAAGGCAGAGGGACAGAGTTCGTAAATCATGGATTTCTGTTCTTTTTTTGTAAGCGCTTAATTTCTGGGTAGATAGTTATCTATATGTACTTGATGAAGATCCGGTTAAGGAAGCAATGAAGCTTGTAAATGGGGAAGAGTCATAAAGTGGGATGTTAAATTGGCTGTTTATTTTTTATGATCTTAGAATGGTTGTGGATAAGGTGTCGACACCATAAAAATATTATAAAATTAATTCAATCGTCATTGACGGAATAGAACGCAGATGCTACACTTTGTGTAAGCATTTAGTGTTCTATTTTTCTTTTTAACAGGCGGAAGCCAGTCTTTATTCTAAAATGATCGACAGAATTTCTTAATGCTTGAATTTCAAACTACAACAAAACAAGCAGAAAAGATTTTGTACATGATTTTTAGAAGAAGATAAAAATAGTGCAGACTTTATAAAAAGCGTTTGATACTACAAAGATGTAGGGGGCAGAAATGACTGAAAAATTAAAATTACCAATTGGATTAGAAAATTTTGAAGAAATCAGAAAATCAGGTTTTTACTATGTGGACAAAACAAAATTAATTGAACAATTGCTGGAAGAGTGGGGAAAAGTGAATCTTTTTACCAGACCACGGCGTTTTGGAAAAACATTGAATATGAGTATGATTCGGTATTTTTTTGAAGTTGGAACAGACAAGACATTATTTGATGGTCTCTATATTTCACAAAATGAAAAATTATGTGAACAGTATATGGGAAAATTTCCGGTAATTTTTCTTTCACTGAAAAGTGTGGAAGGATTAAATTTTGAAAGTGCAAAATACCGACTTTGTGATTTGGTAGGGAAAGAAGCCAGACGATTTATGTTTTTATTAGATAGTGATAATTTGACAGAGGAAGACAAAAATATATACCGTGCAATGATTGCTATGCAGGATGGCAAGTATGTAATGAGTGAAGATATCCTTATCTCTTCTTTGCAGATATTGTCAGAGCTTCTATATAAGCATCATGGAATAAAAACTGTTATTTTGATTGATGAATATGATGTTCCGCTGGATAAGGCTTTCCAGAATGGTTATTACAGAGAAATGGTGTCATTGATCCGGGCTATGTTTGGCCTGGCATTGAAAACAAATGATTTTCTGCAGTTTGCCGTTTTGACTGGTTGTCTGCGTATTGCCAAAGAAAGTATATTTACTGGTTTAAATAATTTTAATGTATTGTCGGTTATGAGTCCTCAATTTGATGAATGTTTTGGCTTCACAGATGAGGAAGTGAAGGAAATGCTGGCATATTATGGACTTTCAGAACATTATGAGCAAATGAAACAATGGTATGATGGGTATCTGTTTGGAAATATTTTGGTATATTGCCCTTGGGACGTGATCAATCATTGTAGGGATTTGCGCGTTGATTCAGACGCGTTCCCGGAAGACTACTGGTCAAATACAAGTGGAAATGGCATTGTACGTCGGTTTATTGATAAAGCAAATATGCAGACAAAGTCTGAAATTGAGCAATTGATTGCCGGTGAAGAGATTGTAAAAGAAATTCGTCAGGAACTTACTTATGATGAACTTGATAAGACCATTGATAATCTGTGGAGCGTACTTTTTACAACCGGCTATCTGACTCAGCGCGGCAGGGTTGACGGCAGATGCTATCGTTTGGCTATTCCGAACAGAGAAATTCGGGAATTGTTTATTACACAGATTCGGGAATGGTTTAAGGACTCTGTTGGAAGAGACAGAACAACTTTAGATGATTTTGCAGCGGCAATGTTGAGGGGAGATGAATCTCAGGTAGAAAAGATTTTTGGGGATTATCTCTGGAATACAATCAGTATTCGTGACACTGCTGTTTCGAAGAATCGAAAAGAAAATTTTTATCACGGCATTTTACTTGGATTATTTGGGTTTATGGATAATTGGATCGTGAAATCCAATGTGGAATCCGGTATCGGTTATAGTGATATATTGATTGAGGCATTTGACTGTCGCGTGGGTATCGTGATTGAAATGAAATATGCAGAAGACGGAAATCTGGATGCGGCATGCAAAAAAGCACTTGGGCAGATTGAGGAAAAATCATATGAAGCCAGATTAAAGGAAGATGGAATGCGTACGATTTTGAAATATGGAATTGCATGTTATAAAAAAAACTGTCGTGTGGCAGTAAAAAAATAAATATGAATTTCGGTATTTCTGTTCTTTTTTTGATGGTTAGATTAGCGGAAACCTTGACAAATGCAGTGGTTGTGTTAAAATTTCTACAGACTATGTCCACGAAAGAGAAAGAGGGACAATCTGTTAGGAGGAATGAAAATGGCTGTACCGTACAATCACAGAGAGATTGAACAGAAATGGCGCAAAATCTGGGAAGAACACCCGGTTAATGTAAATGATGGTAAGAAACCGAAATACTACTGTCTGGATATGTTTCCATACCCGTCAGGCAATGGTCTGCATGTAGGACACTGGAGAGGATACGTTATCTCCGATGTATGGAGCAGGTATAAAATGCTGAACGGATATTATCTGATTCATCCGATGGGATGGGATGCATTCGGACTTCCGGCTGAGAACTACGCAATCAAGATGGGCGTACATCCGGAGAAATCCACAGCAGAGAATATTGCAAATATCAAACGCCAGATCAAAGAGATCGCTGCTGTTTATGACTGGGACATGGAAGTAAACACAACCGACCCGAACTTCTATAAATGGACGCAGTGGATTTTTGTAAAAATGTTCAAAGCAGGTCTTGCTTATCAGAAAGAGATGCCGATCAACTGGTGTCCGTCCTGTAAGACAGGTCTTGCAAACGAGGAAGTTGTAAATGGTAAATGTGAGCGTTGCGGCGCTGATGTTACCAAGAAAAACCTGAATCAGTGGATGTTAAAGATCACAGCATACGCTGATCGTCTGTTAGATGATCTTGACAAACTTGACTGGCCGGAGAAAGTTAAAAAGATGCAGACGGACTGGATCGGAAAGAGCCACGGTGCAGAAGTTAACTTTAAGGTTGAGGATACAGACAAAGAGATCACTGTATACACCACAAGACCGGATACCTTACATGGTGCGACATTCCTTGTTCTGGCTCCGGAGCATGCAATGGCAAAAGAGCTTGCAAACGATGAGACAAGAGCAGCAGTAGAAGATTATATTTACCAGTCTTCTCTGAAATCTTCTGTAGACCGTCTGCAGGACAAAGAGAAAACAGGTGTATTTACCGGAAGTTATGCGATCAACCCGATCAATGGTGCAAAAGTACCAATCTGGCTGTCTGATTATGTATTAGCTGACTACGGTACAGGTGCGATCATGTGTGTACCGGCTCATGATGACCGTGACTTCGAGTTCGCAACCAAATTCAATATTCCGATCATTCAGGTTATCGCAAAAGATGGCAAAGAGATCGAGAATATGACAGAGGCTTATACCGAAGCAAAAGGTACTATGATCAACTCCGGCGAGTGGAACGGAATGGAATCTTCTGTTTTGAAGAAAGAAGCTCCACACATCATCGAGGAGAGAGGCATTGGTAAAGCTACCACAAACTACAAACTGAGAGACTGGGTATTCTCCCGTCAGCGTTACTGGGGCGAGCCGATCCCGATCGTTCATTGTCCGGATTGTGGACCTGTTCCGGTTCCGGAAGAAGAACTTCCGCTGTTACTGCCGGAAGTTGAGTCCTATCAGCCGACAGGTACCGGTGAATCTCCGCTGGCAGACATTACAGACTGGGTAAACACAACCTGCCCGTGCTGTGGAAAACCTGCAAAACGTGAGACAAATACCATGCCGCAGTGGGCAGGATCTTCCTGGTATTTCCTTCGTTATGTAGATAACAAAAATGAGAAAGAACTGGTTTCCAGAGAAAAAGCAGACAAATATCTGCCGGTTGATATGTATATCGGTGGTGTTGAGCATGCAGTACTGCATCTGCTTTACTCCAGATTCTATACAAAATTCCTGTGCGATATCGGTGTGATCGACTTTGACGAACCGTTCCATAAACTGTTCAACCAGGGTATGATCACCGGTAAAAACGGTATCAAGATGAGTAAATCGAAAGGAAATGTAATCTCACCGGATGATCTGGTTCGTGATTACGGCTGTGATTCTCTGCGACTTTACGAGCTGTTCGTAGGACCGCCAGAACTGGATTCTGAATGGGATGATAGAGGAATTGATGGTGTATACCGTTTCATCACACGTTTCTGGAAACTGATTCTGGATAACAAGGATGCTGATGTCAAAGAGACAAAAGAGCTGGTAAAAGTTCGTAACAAACTGGTTTACGATATCACCACACGTCTGGAGAGCTTCAGCCTGAATACCGTTATTTCCGGATTCATGGAGTACAATAACAAACTCATCGATATGGCGAAAAAGGGCGGTGTAGATAAAAAGACATTAGAGACATTTGTTGTTCTGATGGCACCGTTTGCACCACATATCAGCGAAGAACTGTGGAGTCAGCTTGGTCATGAGGATTCTGTCTTCCATGAGACTTGGCCGACATACGATGAGAATGCTATGAAAGATGACGAGAAAGAGCTTGCTGTACAGATTAATGGAAAGACAAAATGTGTTGTTACACTTCCGGCTGACGTAAGCAAAGAGGATGCCATCGCAGCAGGTAAGGCAGCACTTGGCGATAAACTGACAGGAAATGTGATTAAAGAGATCTATGTTCCAGGCAGAATCATCAACATCGTAGCAAAATAATCCATTTTACCTATGAATATTTGAGTATACAGAAAAGATATTGAGATCAGATGCAGATAAATAAATTTGTATCAGATGTCAGTATCTTTTCTTTTTTTGTCAATAGGCACTTTTTTCTCCTGAAATGGGCATGTGAAAGGATCAGTTCCTTTGGTAAAATATGGCTATATAAATCTGACCGGAAAAAGAATTTATATGGCGACACGAAAGAAAGGGGATGAGTCTATGATAAAGAAATTTTTGAGTATACTGCTTGCGGTATGTGTGCTTGCGTGTTTTGTACCGATGGATGCATATGCCATCGTCGGATCCGTTCGTTCAGAAACAGAGGAGGTAACAAACAATAAAGGAACATACCGGAATTATGATGTTACCTGGATCGAGAATGATCATATTCGTCTGTATTTTGTGCAGAGTTCGAAAATAAATTTTGGCGGTGGTTATCTGGTAACTGTGCCTGCAAGAACAAAAGCATCTGCAAAAGAGGCATATGACATGGTATTTAACAAAAAAATATACCAGTATCCATATTTTGTCGCAAATTCAGAAAAGATATCTGTTTCCAGCAGGAGTGTAACTGCAGACAAAAATAGTATTACAGTAAAATATGAGTTTAAACCGTATAAACAGGTAACATCGAGATATCAGCGTACCTATGAAGTAACGACGACTTACCGGATCGTCAAACTGGACGAAGGTAAGACAACCGGCTACACGACTGCCGGTATGCTTACAGAGGATGATGCTGATAACGGAAGAACTTACGGTGTAAAAGCAGATGTTGATGTCGAGTATAAGAATAAAGATGGTCTGGCGTATGGCGATGACCTGAATCTGCAATTTTGTACGAAACTGAATGGTTTTAATAAAATGGGACATGAGAATGTTTCCACTGGTGCGTCTGTATACATGAGCAATGCCACCGGAAATTCGGAATCCGGTTATCAGCATTCAGAGAGTGCCGTGGTGGCAGATCTGCTGCATGTAAAAACATCTTTTGGATGGTATCACAGTCCTAATAGCGGCTATGGCAGTTCCGGAGAAGGCATCACAGAACTTTTTACAAAAGGATATTCCTGGGCCAATCCTTTTGTGGCAACTTCCTCACTGTATACAGGTTATGTGACAGGGCATGATGGAACAGGTGATTACACAGATTCACTGCCGGAGTATTTTTCTGCAACAAAAAGTGGCGATGTGACATTGGAACTCAACCTGAATCTCATGGGAAAAGAGATTTCATATCAGCACAGTAACATGCTTTGGGGATACCGGGATCTCTATACCGAAAAAGATGATACATTTACACCGAATGATACGATCACGGTAAGTCAGTCTGCCAGACATCTTGGTATTTATAAAAATAAGGATGGTTATCAGGCAGTTCCGGCATCCAGTGAAAGTGAGCTGGATGCAAATGCAAAGACTTACGGAACAAAGATCGCGGCAATTCGTGGAAATTTTCATGAAGAAAATGACCGCTATGTATTTACAAACGGTGTGGCAGCGTTGTCAAAATCCATTACTGCAGTCTGGACCGGCGCCGGTGGAAGTTTTTCTGTTGGCAAGGATGGAAGTTTTGAGACAAGCAATGTAAATCTGAATACCCCGACATTTAAGTTTTATCAGCCAAAAGATGCTGCACAGAAGAATCTTACGATTGCATCGGGAGAAAATGGTCTGATCGTGACGATGGATCCGAATTCGAATGATGCGATGATGACGACCAATATTCCGGGTACAGAGATCAGTGTGGAAAAAGCGAACGTGAAAGTGGATGGCAATATTAGTTTTGAAGGAAATGCAGAATTTCAGATTTTTAGAGGTGCTGAGTTTACCATGCAGGAGCTTGGATATGGTTACCAGGGGAAAGATTTTAAGGTAAACGGTATTCGTGCAACCGGAAAAATTGATACGACAGAAATGCTTGGACTGGATATGGCAAGTCTGGAAGGCGAAATTGATACCTTCCAGCCAAGGTATCATTTCACTATGGAACTGAATGTGTTTGATCTCTTTGAGAGTGAGGCGGAACTGGAATTGAAGAGATCTAACCTGACAGGTTCACTTATGCCAAATAAGCTTTACTTCTATGCAGGATCAAGTGTTGCCAAGGTGCCACTGGTGCCACCTGTGGTAGTGGCAAATATAACCGGTGCCGGTGGTGGATTTAATAATCTGGCAGATTCCCTTAACGGAGATTTCTTTGCAATTCCGCCGTTGAACCTTTCCATTACAGGGAAAGGCGAAATTTTGAATACACTGGAAGGAAAAGCAACCTATACCTTTGGACCGGCTTACTTTAAGCTGGAAAGCGATGAGGTCAAAATTTTTAAAAAGCTGAATCTGATTGATGATTTTACCATCGAAGAAGGTGTTCAGGGAGAAACGCGCAATTATAAGGGCACAGACTACACCGGTCTGAAAGCTTTTGGTGCTGCAAGTGTCCATGCAAGTGTTCCGCAGAATTCCAAGGTAATCCGGGCTTCGGGAGACTTAAGTGCAAGTGTGTTCTCCGGAATGAACAGCTATAAGAATCCGACCAGTGTCTATGTAAATGCGGATATGAACGGTGGTGTGAAAGGAAGTCTGCATGCACCGTCAGGATGGCCGTTGATCGGTGGTGTCAAACTTGGATCTACAAGTTTTGATTTTTTCCTTGGTGCAAGTACGGTGGTACCGGTCAGAGGAACGAACTTTAATGGTGCTGTAAATTCTGCATTCAAGAATTTTAAAATTTACGGCGGTGCCAAGAAAGAAGCCGACTGGGGAATTGCATCTTATCGCCTTTGGTACATATTCCCGGAAAATGATGCTGGTATCAAAACCGTTGGATTCTGGAAAGATCTGCCGGAATGGAAGTGGGAAGATCACAAGCCGGAAGGTTACAGTGCAGAATACAATGAAAATGATGCAGTGGCAGTCATGGATGCAAATATGGATATGCTTGGTGCAAATGTAACATCCGTTGCTGATGTGGCATTGCAAAATGCGGTAAGTACCAACAGTGTTTACAGTAAGAATATTGAACTTACCGGAAATGAGGGACAGTCATTATCAAAAGATGCTACGGTTGTTATGATGGTGACACCTGCGGATGGCACAGATATGCAGGCATTTGCAGAGAGCCTGACGGTTTCCAAAGGTGGCAGCAATCTTGCATTGACACTACCTTCCTATAATGAGGAAGATGAAATTACCAATGAGTCAGAAATCAATGTATTTGCAACACAGAATGCGGCTGGAAAAGACTGTGTTCTGGTCGGCCTGGGAAAAAATGCATCCGTTGGTGATCAGTGGACAGTAACCAGTGATGTGGCAGAGTTCAATCTGAATCTGAACGCATCTATGCCATTTGACAGTCTTTCTGCGAGCCTGAACGGACAGACGGTCAGTGGAAAAGTAGAAAATCCGGATGCGGATGCAAAATATGTGCTGGCAACATATTTCGGCGAGGAAAGCGGTAAGGGACAGTATGCCATCGAATATCAGGATATTACAGATCCGGCTAATATATCCGCGCAGATACCGAATCGGGGAACTATGGTTGCTACCGGTGATTATTATGTGACTGTAAGTCTTTTAAGCAAAAATGAGATCATGATTGAAAATGAAGATGGAAGTACGGAAAAGGATGAAGTGCTTCTTCCTGTTGATACAGTGGCCTTAGGTCAGATTCATTATCAGAATACTGCACAGCCGGAGGCACCTGCGACAGCAGCAATCCAGCCGATCGGAAATGAGATCATGGAAGGATCCTGGAGTGAGGTGGCAAACGCTGACGGTTACAGAGTAACGATTTATCAGGAGAAGGGCGGAAGTTTTGTTGACACCGGAAAGAATTACAGCTATGATGCAGCTGATATCAAAGATTCCAAAATTGACGGTGTTTCTTATGATACTGCTACCGGTACATTTACACTGGATATGGCATTGACTGTAAATGGTGATGCGATTGATGAGAATCAGAATACTTCCGGCAATACAACTACCTCAGATCTGAAAGCAGGTCAGAATTATAAGATCGGTGTACAGGCATACAATTATCTGACCGATGAAACGGGTGAAAAGATTGCAAATGCGTTTGTTTACAGCGAGGAGACAAAATCAAACGATGCTGTATTACCAAAATACACACCACTGACGCTGAAAGCGGAGATGGAAACATCAAGAGGAAGCGGTAATTATACTTCTCACGATGTCACAGAAGAAAATGGCGTATTCTCCTGTGTGGCAGGTGCAGGAAATAACAACCGCTGGTATCTGCAAGTGACCAATCAGGAAAATGAAAATGTTACCTATACACTGACAAGAATGGATACCGATCAGGTAATAGATGCTGCATATGATGGCTATTGGAACATTGATAATACAGATATTACAGGCTCCGTGATGTTCCGCATTGATGCAGCAGTGAATAAAGGTACTTACACAGATATTACAACAAAATATCTGCTTGTGGAAAAGGATGATACCGCACCGATGCTCAGCCTGGATCAGACAGTGGTATATGCGAATAAGGATACCGGAGACTATACGATTACAGGTATGACAGAACCGAATGGAACGGTTTGCCTTGATGATGTAGACTGGGAGGGAAATTTGAAACAGGTTGCCACTGCGGATGAAAACGGCAGATTTTCTTATTCCGGACAGCTTGATCTGACCTATAATCAGATGGTGATGGATGAAGAAGGAATGCCGGTTTATGATGAAAATGGCAATCCGGTGATTCAGACAATCCGTACCGAAAATGGAATGTTCCTGTTGCTTGTGGCAGAGGATGCAAACGGAAATCGGTCCACAGCAGAATCTGTGGTTGTTACACTGGAAGACCACGATTGGGAGGCTGATTATACTGTGGATCAGAAGCCAACCTGCGAGGATGAAGGTATGAAATCCATTCATTGTAAAACCTGTAGTGCAGTAAAGGATGAGCAGACGATTCCGGCAGCTGGACATAGCTGGGGCGTGGGAGTGATCACTATTAAGCCGACAGCAGAAAAAACAGGTATCCGCACTTATCTCTGTGAGCGTTGTGGCGCAACAAAAACAGAGGAAGTAGATAAGATATCCGTGCCGGGTGAATCAAAGCCGGATACTTCGGATAAGCCATCTGGTTCTGACGGAACAAAGCCGGAAAACGTGGATAAGATATCTGGTTCTAATGAAACAAAGGCAGAAAATGTTAATAAGACATCAGCGTCAGGCAAAACCGAAGCGGATAAGAAAACCGCCGGGGAAGCCGTACGCACAGATGATAATGCCAGAATGATGTTATGGATCACAATTTTGATTCTTTCCACAGGAACTGGAGCAATAACGATTACTGTACGCAGAAAAACGAAAAGAAAATAAAAAACAGTAAAACAGACTGAAAAAGAGCGTTCCGCGAGGGCGCTCTTTTTTTGTTGAGCATAAGAGGCTTCGATAGTACACTTTCTTGTCTTGATGTAAAGATGGGCATATGTTAGGATACAATTATGATAATGAAAACAGATAAGTGACAGGTGGAAAAGGTAAGAGTTTAACCAAATCAAGGAAGTCCCCTGCTTCAATTGCGAAAAGCAATAAGCAGGGGTAGGGACTTGCTTGTATCAGGAGGGGTGCAAGCCCCTTCTGATAAGCTGCGAAGCAGCTATTTGGTTATGAGCAAGTAGCGAAGGCGGATTGCGAATATCCTTTGACCAAAAATAGGTCAATAGTGAGAAGGAGATGCATTATGAAGGGGAAAAAGATTTTAAAAGGTATTGGGATTGTAGTTTTATGCATTGTATTGTTTGTAGCAGCAGTGCTTATTTTTTATACGGTGCGGGAATATCGTCCGAAATCCATTGAGTTTCCGGAAACAGGAACTGGGACAAAGACATTATCCGAAGGAGATAGTTTTTCTGTCCTGACCTATAATACCGGTTATGCGGCATTGAGCAAAGACGAAGATTTCTTTATGGATGGTGGAAGTAAGGTGCAGCCGGACAGCAAAGATGTGGTGGAAACAAACCTTGCGGGAATTTCTGATATTTTGAAAAGCCAGAATGCAGATTTCTATTTCTTGCAGGAAGTGGATATTGATGCAAAACGTTCTTTCCATATCAATGAACGTGAGTATTATGAAAATGCGTTGGATATGAACAGTATTTATGCCTGCAATTTCAAATGTGATTTTGTGCCATATCCGATTCCACCGATTGGAAAAGTAGAAGCGGGTCTGCTTACCATGACGGATTATCAGGTGGAGAGTGCAAAGCGGATCAAACTGGCAGAATCTTTTTCATGGCCGATCAAAACCTGTAATCTGAAACGCTGCATGCTGGAGACAAGGATTCCGATAGAAGGAACTGATAAAGAACTTGTGCTGATCAATTTCCATCTGGAAGCATATGACAGCGGAGAAGGCAAGAAGATGCAAAGCCAGATGCTGGCAGATAAGCTGCAGGAAGAATATCAGGCTGGTAATTATGTAATTGCCGGCGGTGATTTTAACCAGACTTTTGAAGGTGTGGATAAGTATGAAATCCATGATACGGACAGCTGGGTACCAGGAACTGTGTACAAAGAAGATCTGCCGGATGGATTTGATTTTGCTGTGGCAGATAATGCACCGACGTGTCGGTTGCTGAATGGACCGTACAGTGGAAATTATGAGGATTCTCAGGTGTACGTCATTGACGGGTATATTGTGTCTGATAATCTGCAGGTGGATCAGGTGCAGGTTATCGACACTGATTTCGAGTACACGGATCATCAGCCGGTGTCTTTACGGGTGACTCTTCAATAAATTTTTGTCTGTCGGTGTAAGAAACAAATAAAAAATAACTCCAACGAAAATTTTACAATCATCCTTCTGTTGGAGTTATTTTTTATTTTGTTCCATTTACATGACGGCGCCGCCTGTTTTTGGCACAAGAAGTAGTTGGAAAATAAATTAAAATAGTGTAGAATAAGTGCCAGATAAGATTTTTTAAAGGAGTGTTTTGATATGAAAGTAGATTTGTTTTCCATCGGACATTTTACGGTGCACACTTATGGAGTGATGATTGCTATCGGAGTGATCTTGTGTGTGGTGATGGGATATTATAGAGCAAAACGTATGGAAATGAAAGCCGAGTCAGTACTGGATCTGGCAATTTTATGCGTTGTTATGGGGTCCCTTGGAGCAAAAGTGTTTTTTGTGATTTTGAGCTGGAAACAGTTTTTAACAGATCCGTTGAGTGTACTTGGATCTTCCGGATTCGTGGTATACGGAGGCATTATCTTCGGTGTGGTATCAGCCTTGATTTACTGTAAGATTAAGAATATCCGGTTTTTTGAATATTTTGATCTACTGGCACCGTCCGTATCACTGGCACAGGCTTTTGGACGTTTGGGCTGCTTTTTTGCAGGCTGCTGTTATGGTAAGGAAACAAGCCTTCCGATTGGAATTGTATTTCCGGAAGGCAGTTTTGCACCGGCAGGCGTACCGCTGCTGCCGACACAGCTTTTTTCTTCCGCAGGAGATTTTGTGATTGCATTTGTACTGATTCGCATGACTGGAAAAATGCGTCATACCGGTGACGTGGGTGCGCTCTATCTGATGCTTTACGGAATCGGAAGATTCTGTGTGGAATTTCTGCGTACCAACGAACAGGGAGGATTCATAGGACTGACAACAGCGCAGCTGATTTCAATTGTGTTTATGATCATATCAATTGTGCTTTTTATTCGAAATAAAAGAGCAGCGGACAGAGAAGATTTAATGTATATTTAATATAAGTGGAATTGAAAAAAATTACCGGGAGCAAGACGGTAGATTGATTTTCGTAATTGAAGTGAGCATAGCCCGCCTCCGTGAGTGTGTTTGAACACGCCGGTTTTGCGTGTGAGTTCATGGAAGGAGGCGGAAATAAGTGGCGCAACGGAGATAGAAAATCATTCGTGTCTGCTCCCGGTAATTTTTTCAGTTCTTTTTTATAAAACTTACAGCAGATTCATTGCCCCGGAGGAAATCTGGCTGATGATATCAACCACGGCAGCATCTCCGTATTGTCTGTTTTCGAAAAATGCATAATAACCGCCATAAACCGTGTAAGACAGCACAACATTGACGGATGGATCCTGTTTGTACTCCGGGTGAGCTTCAAACAGGATTTTTTTTAATTGATATTCGACTTTTCGCACCAGTTCGCCGGCTCTGGTTCCGGAAAATAAAATGCGGATAATGCTATCACGTGAGAGATAACCGAGAAACAGATTTTTTGCCAGGACCGCCGGATCTTCCAGGCAGTTCGCCGGATTCGGAATGGCTTCTATGACGGAGGTAACAACTTCTGTCTCTAACTGATCACTCAGATCGTAAATATCTTTATAATGGGAGTAAAAGGTAGATTTGTTAATCTGTGCCTTTTCACACAATTCTTTGATCGTGATTTTTTCTAATGGTTTTCTGGAACGTAATTCCAGAAATGTATTGTGAAGGGCTGTTTTGGTTTTTTCTATTCTGATATCCATAATAATACCTCATATGTTTGCTAATGGTGTTAGTCAAAGTAAAGCGGACATTCGCAATCCGCTTTCTGCTGTTGAGTTTTTCGACAATTATCGAAAAGTGTTGGTTTTCCAACGGATTGGAAAAGCTGTTTCTGTTCAAGTATGTTTTCTCTATCTATAATTATAATAGAATTGACAAAGAAAAACAACCACAGTTGATTAATGAGGGAGAGAGTATATGGATTTTTATGGATTTTATACGGGAAAAGAATTTGAAGCTTATCGTTTTCTTGGCGCACATGCCTGTGAAAGAGGAACGGTTTTTCGGACATTTGCACCGAATGCACAGAGAATTTCGCTGATCGGTGAATTTAACGGATGGCAGGAAACACCGATGCAGAAAGTACATGATGGCAATTTCTGGGAGTGTTATGTGGAAAATGCCGGGAAGGGCATGATGTATAAATACAAGATTTACGGAGCAGACGGCAGCTGTATCGATCACTGCGATCCGTATGGTTTTTATTCGGAACTGCGTCCGAACAATGCATCGATTATTTATGATACGACAGATTATCATTTTACAGATTCAGAATGGATGAAAAAACGGTCAGTACGAAAAGATGCGCCGTTAAATATTTATGAGATTCATTTTGGTTCCTGGAGAAAGAAGGATGATAAAGATGCGGAAGGATGGTACACTTATCGCGAGATGGCAGATTTGCTGATTCCGTATCTGAATGAAAATGGTTACAATTATGTGGAGCTGATGCCGTTGAGTGAGCATCCCTGCGATGAATCATGGGGTTATCAGAATACCGGATTTTTTGCACCGACTTCCCGTTACGGTACGCCGGATGATCTGCGCTATTTTGTCAACGCCTGCCACAAGCATAAAATCGGCGTGTTGATGGATTTTGTACCGGTGCATTTTGCGGTGGATGCCTATGCACTGTGGAATTATGACGGTTCTGCCTTGTATGAATATCCGAATCAGGACGTAGGATACAGCGAGTGGGGAAGCTGCAATTTCATGCATTCCAGAGGAGAAGTGCGAAGCTTCCTGCAATCTGCGGCAGCGTACTGGCTGTCAGAATATCATTTTGATGGTCTGCGCATGGATGCAGTGAGCAATCTGATCTACTGGCAGGGCAATGAGGCAAGAGGCGTGAATAATCTGGCGGTTTCCTTTATTCAAAACATGAATCAGGGATTAAAAGATCGTTTCCCAACGGCTATATTGATGGCAGAGGATTCTTCTTCCTATCCGGGCGTGACCAGATCTGTTCACGATGGTGGTCTGGGTTTTGACTATAAGTGGGATATGGGATGGATGAACGACACGTTGAATTATTTTCGGACAGCACCGGAGTATCGTTCTGAGAACTATCACAAACTCACTTTTTCCATGATGTATTATTATAATGAAGCGTATGTTCTGCCATTGTCTCACGATGAAGTGGTACATGGAAAGGCGACCATTATTCAGAAAATGAGTGGTGACTATGAAGAAAAATTCCCGCAGGCACGGGTAATGTACATGTATATGTATGCACATCCGGGCAAAAAGCTGAATTTTATGGGAAATGAAATTGCGCAGTTTCGTGAGTGGGATGAGAAGCGGCAGCAGGACTGGGATATTTTAAAATTCCCGAAACACAGAGAATTTCATCGCTTTATGATGGAACTGAATGAGGTGTATGAGAAACATTCTGCTTTTTGGGAGGCAGATTATGCACAGGATGGCTTCCGGTGGATTGACTGCCATCAGGAAGAAAAATGTATATATGCCTTTGAACGAAAGAGCAAAAAGGAGCGGATCGTTGCCGTTTTCCATTTTGGAAATACAAAAGAGCAGGAATATGTAATGAAAATTTCCGGGGTCAAGAAATTAAAACTGATCTGTAGCAGTGATGATTTTGAGATGAAAAAAGCACATCCGGAGTATCAGAAAGATCTGTCTGTGAAAAAGGGAGCGGTTTCCATACATTTGCCGGCATACAGTGCACGTTTTTATCAGGTAGTGGAATAAATAGCGGAAAGCGGATTGCGAATGTTCGCTTTAGTGTAAAAGTTTGAGATAACACATTTGAGATAGTTTTCTTATACTACGAAAAAATATACTAACGCCTGCGAAATGTGTCTAACCATACAAAAATTAGTAGAAACTAACTGATAATTAATGAAAAAAAATATCAATAAGGGAAATAATGTTTGAAATATCCAATTGCGATGCTATACTAAAAATTAAACATTAAACATATGCAAATGGAGGGAAAAATATTATGTTCAAAAAATTTAATGCAGGAAAAGTTGGTCTTTTTGTAGCAGGTCTTGCTTTTGGAACAGCAGGTATCAAAATCCTTACAAGCAAAGATGCTAAGAAAGTTTATACAGGTTGCACCGCTGCTGTACTGCGTGCAAAAGATACTGTAGTAAAAACAGCAACAACTGTTCAGGAGAACGCAGGTGATATTCTTGCTGAGGCAAAACAGATCAATGCTGACCGTGCCGCTGCGGAAGCATATGTAGAGGACGAAGAAGTAACTGAGGCAGCAGAGGCTCAGGCTGAGGAAGCACAGGCAGAATAATGAAATTTGCAATCAAACATGAGATAAAAGGACGTCTACGTGTACATATGGCGCAGCAGCGCATGACATATGAGCAGGCAGACGTCCTGCAATATTATCTGCAGCAGTCTGATCTCGTAGTAGATGCAAAGGTATACGAACAGACAGCGGACGTTGTGATCAGTTACAACGGAGACAGGGCTGCTATTATTCATTTATTGTGTACCTTCAAATATCAGTTAGTAGAAGTACCGGAAGGATATCTGGAGAGTACAGGACGTGAGTTAAATTCTGAATACAAGGAAAAATTAATCTGCAAAGTTGTATGGCATTACGGAAAGAAATTATTTTTACCGGCACCGATCCGAAATGTGATTACCATCGTCAACGGTATCCGTTATATATGGAAAGGACTGCAGAGTCTGCGTCACCGCCGACTGGATGTGGCCGTTCTGGATGCAACGGGTATTGCGGTATCACTGCTTCGTCAGGATATGGGAACCGCAGGTTCTGTTATGTTCCTGCTTGGAATTGGCGAGCTGCTTGAGGAGTGGACACACAAGAAATCCGTCGGTGATCTGGCACGAAGCATGTCTCTGAACGTAGAGAAAGTATGGCAGAAAGTTGGAGACCAGGAAGTTCTGGTATCTTCTTCTACCATTGAAAAAGGCGATGCGATCATCATTCATGCCGGAAATGTGATCCCGTTTGACGGTGTGGTAACAGCCGGAGACGCTACCGTAAATCAGGCTTCCCTGACAGGCGAATCCGTACCGGTTGCAAAAACAATAGATTCCTATGTTTATGCCGGTACTGTTCTGGAAGAAGGTGAGCTGATCATCCGTGTAGAAGCAACCGGAGGTGCCACAAAATACGAGAAGATCGTTACCATGATCGAGGATTCCGAAAAACTGAAATCCAATCTGGAAGGAAAAGCAGAGCATCTGGCAGACAAGCTGGTTCCGTATACATTAGGTGGTACGTTACTGACTTGGTTACTCACAAGAAATGCAACAAAAGCATTGTCTATCCTGATGGTAGACTTCTCCTGTGCGCTGAAGCTGGCAATGCCGATTTCCGTGCTTTCTGCAATCCGTGAGGCACAGCAGTGTGACATTACCGTCAAAGGCGGAAAATATCTGGAGGCCGTTGCCGAGGCAACAACCATCGTATTTGATAAAACTGGTACACTGACAAAGGCAAAACCGACGGTGATCGATGTCATTCCGTTCAACGATTCGGAGCCGGATGAGCTGCTTCGTATCGCAGCCTGCTTAGAAGAACATTTTCCACATTCTATGGCAAAAGCCGTTGTGACAGCTGCAAAACAGAAAAAGCTGGAGCACGAGGAAATGCATTCTAAAGTGGAATACATAGTAGCACATGGTATTTCTTCTTTCATCGAAGAAAAACGTGTGGTGATCGGAAGCTATCATTTTGTGTTTGAAGATGAACAGTGCCAGATTCCGGAAGGCAAAGAAGTTGTATTTGATAACCTGCCGGAAGAGTGTTCCTGCCTGTACATGGCTGTTGATCAGCAGCTTGCAGCCGTTATCTGTATTGAAGATCCTGTACGTGAGGAAGCAATGGATGTCATTCAGGATCTGCGTGACAATGGTATCCAAAAAATTGTTATGATGACTGGAGACAGCGAGCGTACTGCAGCAGCAATTGCACGCAAAGTCGGTGTAGATGAGTATTATTCTGAAGTTCTGCCGGAAGATAAAGCAAACTTCGTAGAACAGGAGAAAGCACTTGGTCATAAAGTTATCATGATCGGTGACGGAATCAACGATTCACCGGCTCTGTCTGCCGCAGATGCAGGTGTAGCCATCAGTGATGGTGCAGCTATTGCCCGCGAGATCGCAGACATTACTATCGCAGCAGACGATCTGCATGAGATCGTGACATTGAAGAAGATCAGCAACAGACTGATGCAACGTATCCACCGCAATTATCGCTTTATCGTAGCGTTTAATGCAGGATTGATCGCACTTGGTGTTGGCGGAATCATTCAGCCGACCACATCTTCTCTGTTACATAACACTTCAACACTGTATATCGGTTTGAAGAGTATGGAAAATCTGCTGGATGAGCAGGAGAAAAATGAATAAAAGCGTGTTGAGATAAGACAACGATTGTGCTTAAGTGAAAAACGCGGAACTTCAGATAAGAGGTTCCGCGTTTTTTGTTACATAGAAAATTGATGGAACATTTTCTTGTTTCATAATTTGGAAAAAGTTTACTCAGTTTGCTCTTTTTTCATGAAATATAGATTTTGGAGATGTCCTGTTTATTGGAAAAATGTTTATTTTCAGAGAAGTAATTGTTTTTTGTATGAAAATCCGCTATACTATCACAGGCAATTCATAGTAAAATAGTAAACAATACAGAATCTGGTAAAAAGAAAAGGTTCTGAAATGTTCGAAAAATATTAGAAATACATTGGAGGAGACACAAATGGAAGAAAATACTTCTTTGCATACAGAATGTGTACATAAGCCGCGTCCGGCTGTGCTGAATCAGTTTTCCAGAACGGAACTGCTTCTGGGAGAAGATAACATGCAGCGTCTGTTCAACGCCAGAGTAGCGGTATTTGGAATCGGTGGTGTCGGCGGATACACCGTAGAAGCACTTGCGCGTGTGGGCGTTGGAACGTTGGATCTGATCGATGATGACCGGGTCTGTCTGACCAACTTAAATCGTCAGATTTTTGCAACAAGAAAAACCATTGGAAAATATAAAGTAGATGTAGCGAAAGAGCGTATTCTGGATATCAACCCAAAGGCAGTTGTCAACACATATAAGACTTTTTATATGCCGGATACCGCAGATCAGTTTGATTTTTCTCAGTATGATTATGTGGTGGATGCGATTGATACCGTCACCGGAAAATTGATGCTTGTGGAGCAGGCAAAAGCCGCAGGTGTGCCGATCATCAGTTCCATGGGAGCAGGAAACAAGATGGATGCATCTGCTTTCGAAGTGGCAGATATCTATGAGACTTCTGTTTGCCCGCTGGCAAAAGTTATGCGCCGCGAGTTGAAAAAACGTGGTATTGATCATCTGAAGGTGGTTTATTCCAAAGAAAAGCCCCTGACACCGATCGCAGATACAGAAAACAACTGTAAAAATAATTGTGTCTGCCCGCCGGGAACAGCAAGAAAATGTACCGTGCGCCGTCAGATTCCGGGAAGCATGGCTTTTGTACCGTCAGTAGTCGGACTGATCATTGCAGGTGAGATTACAAAAGATCTGACAGAACTGCCGCAGTAGAAAAGTATTGTTTTTATAGTATCGGTTAGAAATATAAATGTAACTACCAGTGAGAATGAAGCATATAAGTGATATAGAAATGGAGAGCATATGGGAGAAATACAATTATCCGTACAGGAACTGTCTGCAATGCCGGAAGACAGCTATCAGTTAGTAGATATCCGGGATGAGCGTGCGCGTTCCTACGGCGTGATCCCGGGCAGTGTGGCTCTGAGCGCAGAGGAACTGTCGGAATCACAGGAAATTGATAAAAATAAAACAGTTGTTATTTATTGCCAGAAAGGTGAGATGAGCGTTCCGGCAGCAGAAGCACTACAGGAAGCCGGTGTGGATGCCCGAAGCCTGAACGGTGGATACTTAGCATGGCTGATGGAATCCATGAAACAGAAAGAAGAAGCCCAAAAAGAGGAAGAGACTCCGGAGTATGTGGAAATCGAGCAGAGTATCCGCAAAAAGTTCCGGAAAACTATCTGGTGCCGTTTTACCCGTGCGGTACGTGAATACGAGCTGGTAAAAGAGGGGGATAAGATCGCAGTCTGTATCTCTGGTGGAAAAGATTCCATGCTGATGGCAAAACTTTTCCAGGAGTTGAAACGCCACAACAAGTTTAATTTTGAAGTGGTATTTCTGGTCATGGATCCGGGATACAGTCCGGCAAACAGACAGATCATAGAGGCAAACGCAAAGAGAATGAATATCCCAATCACGATTTTTGAGTCGGACATTTTCGATGCAGTATTTAATATAGAAAAATCACCGTGTTATCTGTGTGCGAGAATGCGCCGTGGACATCTCTACAGCAAGGCGAAGGAACTTGGATGCAACAAGATTGCTTTAGGTCATCATTACGACGATGTCATTGAGACTATTCTGATGGGCATGCTCTATGGAGCCCAGATGCAGACCATGATGCCAAAGCTGCACAGCACAAATTTTGAAGGTATGGAGCTGATCCGTCCGCTGTATCTGATCCGCGAGGATGATATCAAGAAATGGCGTGACAGCAATGACCTGCATTTTATCCAGTGTGCATGTAAGTTTACTGATACCTGCAGCACCTGCGGCGGTGAGAATATTTCTAAACGTGTGGAAGTGAAAAATCTGATTCGTCAGTTGAAAGAGACAAATCCGTTCGTGGAATCCAATATTTTTAAAAGTGTGGAGAATGTCAACTTAAGTACGGTTATCGCCTATAAGCAGGGTGGTGTGAAACATCACTTCCTGGATGATTACGATAAAGTAGAGAAAAAAGAGGAAGCATAGGATCTAAGCAAAAAAGGAATTTGTGTTTTGTATACAGAATCAAAAGATAGTAAAAAAGATCAGAAAATGCTAGAATCAAGAAGAAAAATATAGAAAAGCGAAAAAATCGGGAAGATGCAACTGGCAGTTGACGGATTTTCAAGGGTAATTGGTGGTTGTCAATCGGGATTTTTCGTATAATGAATCCATCAGGAGAAGTTTTGCTGAGGACATCAAAAGCAGAACGTATTCTGATGGATTTTTTGTTTGATAGGTAATACGCTGAATGGAAAAATGTTCTATTGATAATAGCGGGTAAGTATGTGATAGCATATTTCCTTCTATCAGATGGAAACAATTTATTTATAATAAGAAAGGTATCAAGAGTTATGAAACTTGCGGAAAAAATTATGGCATTGAGAAAGCAGCGCGGCTGGTCGCAGGAAGAACTGGCGCAGCAGCTTTCGGTATCCAGACAGTCCGTATCGAAATGGGAGAGCGGAGCGTCCGTGCCGGATCTGGATAAAATCTTGAAGATGAGTGAGATTTTTGATGTGTCTACGGATACTCTCTTAAAAGAAGAAATGGATCTGAACGAGAGAAACACAGTATTTGAAGATTTACAGAATGAACGGATGAAAATGGAACCACCTGAT
The DNA here is from genome assembly GCF_003122485.1 of Eubacterium ramulus. Lineage (GTDB taxonomy): Bacteria > Bacillota > Clostridia > Lachnospirales > Lachnospiraceae > Eubacterium_I > Eubacterium_I ramulus_A. Next base: position 9,653 of record NZ_JRFU01000011.1, on the reverse strand, counting down.
AGGGGAAATTTTGTGAATAATCAAAATGACACACAGCAGCAATTTGGAGAAGATACACGAAACGAAGAAATTCCGACGCATCATGTTTCCATGCAGGAAGCAAAGGATTATATTGAATGGGCAAAGCACAAAGCTCCGTGGATCGCATTAGGAACATTTCTGTGTGTATTGTCTCCTGTATGGCTTTTACTGCTTGGCGGAACGGCAGAATATAAGGTGCTTCCAATCACAGAGGATATGGCAGGCGGAATGGGCATTGCGATTCTTCTATGTATGGTGGCTGTGGCAGTCGCAATTTTTATCATTAAGGGCACGCCCCAGGAACGTTTTCAGTTCTTTGAAACACAGCATCTTATAGCGGATGAGGAAGTTCGGGCTATGATTCTGGAAGAAAAACAGGAATTTGCACTGCTGAGTCGCAAATGCGTTGTGACGGGAGTGGTTCTTTCCATTCTCAGCGTGGTTCCTATGATGCTGATGGCGGCCTTTTCCATGCCGGACATTTATTATATATACAGTCTTGGCGTTTTGCTGATTTTTGTGGCAATCGCAACGTTTTTCTTTGTATGGTCCGGAACCATTGCGGGAAGTTACAGGATTTTACTGGAGGAAGATGATTACAGCCTGAAAAATAAACAGAACAGTGGCAGAAGAACGCAGATTTCCAGGATTTACTGGTGTTCTGTGACGGCAATCTTTCTGGCGGTCAGCTTTTTGACGAACCGATGGGACTTGACATGGATCATCTGGGCTTGTGCAGGAGTGCTATGTGGCGCGGTTTCTGCTATAATGTCTTTATCGAGAAGATAAAATGATATAAAAATACAAAACATACCTGATAAGTTGGTTAAGCAAGGAAAGGCCTTCTTTGGACAAAAAAGTGTCTGAAGAAGGCGTTTTTTTGCGTACAGTTCACCCGCGCCATTCGCAAAACGCCCCTTACAGGGCTTCTCCGCTGCGTTGCCGCTATTTTTGCTCATAAAACGGCGCTTCTTTCGTCCCTAGTCATAAAGATAACTCCTTATGCGAGCATAATCGTTATCTTTATGAGTGGTACGAGTGAACTGGGAGAATAAAAAATATAAAAAATCTTCAAAAACCTAGTTGACAAATAGGAATAAGGGGAATATAATACACTCAACAAATAAAACATAGAAAACAGATATGATTTATAGGAGGACGAAACAATGGCTAACATTTATAAAGGAACACTTGGATTAATCGGTAACACACCACTGGTTGAGGTTACAAATGTAGAGAAAGATCAGAACCTCAACGCTAAAATCCTTGTAAAATTAGAATACTTCAATCCGGCAGGAAGTGTCAAGGACAGAATTGCAAAAGCAATGATTGAGGACGCTGAAGAAAAAGGATTATTAAAAGAAGGTTCTGTTATCATTGAGCCGACTTCAGGAAATACCGGTATCGGTCTTGCAGCTATCGCAGCAGCGAAAGGATACAGAATCATCCTTACTATGCCGGAGACTATGAGTGTTGAGAGAAGAAACATCTTAAAAGCTTATGGAGCAGAGATCGTTTTAACAGAAGGTTCCAAAGGAATGAAAGGCGCCATTGCAAAAGCAGATGAACTTGCAAAAGAGATTCCAAACAGCTATATCCCGGGACAGTTCGTAAATCCGGCAAACCCGGCAGCTCACAAAGCAACAACTGGTCCGGAGATCTGGAATGATACAGACGGAAAGGTAGATGTATTTATCGCAGGAGTAGGCACAGGCGGAACATTAACAGGTACAGGCGAATATCTGAAATCCAAAAATCCGGATGTCAAGATTATCGCAGTAGAGCCTGCAACATCTCCGGTACTTTCCGAAGGTAAGAGCGGAGCTCACAAAATTCAGGGTATTGGCGCTGGTTTCGTACCGGACGTATTAAATACACAGGTATATGATGAAATTATCACAATTGAAAATGATGATGCATTTGAGAAAGCAAAACTTCTGGCAAAGAAAGAAGGCGTTTTAGTCGGAATTTCTTCCGGAGCAGCATTATCCGCAGCAATTCAGGTAGCAAAACGTCCGGAATTTGCAGGAAAAACAATTGTAGCATTATTACCGGATACAGGTGACAGATATTATTCAACACCATTATTCACAGAGGCATAAAAAAACATCCAATCAGGACGGTCAGGATCTGTGAAACAAAGATAACAAACAGGAGCGGCATTTGCAGATCCTGAACACAACGAATTATTGAAAGGCAAAAGGGAAAGAACAATGGCAGAGAAAATCGCAAGAAAAGACAGAAATTTTAAATTTGAGACATTACAGTTACACGTAGGACAGGAGAGTCCGGATCCAGTTACAGATGCAAGAGCAGTACCGATTTATCAGACATCTTCTTATGTATTCCGTAACTGCGATCATGCAGCAGCACGTTTCGGACTTGCAGATGCAGGTAATATTTACGGACGTCTGACAAACCCGACAGAGGACGTATTTGAGCAGAGAATGGCAGCACTGGAAGGCGGCGTTGCAGCATTAGCAGTAGCTTCCGGAGCGGCAGCGATTACTTATACCATTGAAAATCTTGCTCAGGCCGGAGACCATATTGTAGCAGCAAAAAATATTTACGGTGGTTCCTTTAATTTACTTGAGCATACACTTCCACAGTATGGTATCAAGACTACATTCGTAGATCCGTTCAACATTGACGAAGTAAAAGCAGCTATTCAGGACAATACAAAAGCACTTTACATCGAGACACTTGGTAACCCGAACTCTGATGTAGTAGATATCGAGACACTGGCAAACATTGCTCATGAGCATAAAATCCCGCTGGTAATCGACAATACATTCGCAACACCATATCTGGTTCGTCCGATTGAATACGGTGCAGATATCGTTGTTCATTCTGCAACAAAATTCATTGGCGGACATGGAACAAGCATCGGTGGTGTTATCGTAGACAGCGGAAAATTTGACTGGGAAGCATCTGGAAAATTCGCTTCTTTAACAGAGCCGAACCCAAGCTACCACGGAATCAGCTTCACAAAAGCAGTTGGACCGGCAGCTTTCGTTACAAAGATCCGTGCAATCTTACTGCGTGATACAGGAGCAACAATCTCTCCGTTCAACTCTTTCCTGTTCTTACAGGGACTTGAGACACTGTCTTTACGTGTAGAGCGTCACGTAGAGAACGCACTGAAAGTAGTTCAGTACTTAAACAACCATCCACAGGTAGAGCGCGTACATCATCCGTCTGTATCTGAGGATCCAAGCCAGCAGGCATTATACAAAAAATACTTCCCGAACGGCGGTGGTTCCATCTTCACATTTGAGATCAAAGGTGATGAGCAGAAAGCAAAAGATTTCATCGACAATCTGGAGTTATTCTCCCTGCTTGCAAACGTTGCAGATGTAAAATCTCTGGTTATCCATCCGGCAACAACTACACACAGCCAGTGCACACCGGAAGAACTTGCTGATCAGGGAATCAAACCAAACACAATTCGTCTTTCTATCGGTACAGAGAACGTTGACGATATTATCCAGGATCTGGATGAGGCTTTCAAAGCAATTCAGTAATCAGATTCGTGTGTAAAGCCGCAAATTGAATATCAATATACGGACTTTAAAATTTATAAAAGTATAGAAATTCAGGCGGGTTGTATCACTGCAATCCGCCTGTTAAATTAAATGAGAAAATTAAATGTTACTGTGATCCAAACATGAGAAACAGCAGTAAGATTTTTGTATAAAGTGAAAAATATTGGAGTATGGGAGGTATTATAAAAAATGAAGTTTTCAAAAAAAAGCCGATATGGTCTGACCTCTCTGATTGATCTGACAGTTCATTCCAAAAATGGGCATGTGGCATTGAACAGCATCGCAGAGCGGAATGATATTTCTCCGCAGTATCTGGAGCAGGTTTTTGCTGCATTGCGCAGAGCAGGAATTGTAAAAAGTATCAAAGGACCACAGGGTGGTTATCTGCTGAATCATCCGGCAGAAAAAATCACGGTGGCAGAGATTTTGGAAGCTCTGGATGGAACTTATCACATTGCGGATGAAGATACGACAGAAGAAAGTGCCTGTAAAGGCATTGCAGTGGCAATTCAGACAAGAGTCATTGATGAAGTCAATCGTCGGTTAGACGACCTTTTGCGGAATCTGACACTGGCAGATTTGGTAAAAGATTATCAGGAATTTGAAAAATACGACGAGAGTATGTATTACATTTAAAAAGATCAGATTTGAGCGATCAAACTCTGTGAAAAATACGGATCGTGAGTGGGAAAAGGACACATAATTGACACAATTTTTCCTAATATTTAACACATTTCCTCTATAAGATAGTTCTATAAGTAATTTTATGGAAGTTGAAGGAGGAAGTGTTTTGATAGAAATCAGTCATCTTACGAAAAAATACGGCGCCAATGTGGCGGTAAATGATCTGAACCTGACACTTGAGTCAGGCAACATCTACGGATTTCTTGGACCAAACGGGGCAGGAAAATCCACAACGATGAATATCATTACCGGCTACATTGGCGCTTCTTCCGGTGAGGTAAGAATCAACGGATTTGATATCAATAAAAATCCGGAGGAAGCAAAAAAATGCATCGGCTATCTGCCGGAGATTCCACCAGTGTATGGTGATATGAAAGTGTTGGAATATCTGCAGTTTGTGGCAGAATTGAAAAAAATAGACAAACACAGCAGAAATGCAGATATCAAACAGGTCATGGATCTGACGAAACTGCATGATGTGAAGGCGCGTCTGATCAAAAATCTGTCCAAAGGTTATCGGCAGAGAGTCGGACTGGCACAGGCTTTGATCGGTATGCCGGAGATCATTATTCTGGATGAGCCGACGGTAGGACTTGATCCGAAGCAGATCATTGAGATCCGTGATCTGATCCTTTCGTTAAAAGATAAACATACGGTGATCTTAAGTTCTCATATTTTGCAGGAAATCAGTGCGGTATGTGATCATGTATTTATCATTTCCAAAGGAAACCTGGTTGCCAGTGATTCCATGGAGCATCTGGAAAGCCGTATGAGCGGTGCACAGCAGTTGGAAGTGACGGTCAGCGGTGCGCGCAGTGATGTGGAACAGATGAAAGAAATTCCGGGTGTGAAATCCTGCGAGATTACCAGAGAGATTTCAGAAGAAGTAATGGAGTCTGATAATGACGAAACACCAGGCTCAGATACTGAGCAGATACCGTTGCAATCAGAAGAATCCGAACAGCATGTAGAAACACAGCATGGAGAATATCATCTCTCTATCCTGGCAAAAGAAAATCAGGACATCAGGGAAGCAGTATTTCGTTATTGTGTCGCACATGAGCTTGTTTTACTGGAATTGAAAGTAAATACAAAGACGCTGGAGGATGTATTCCTTGAATTGACCGGATCTGAGGAGGTGCATAAAGCATGAAAGCAGTATTAAAAAGAGAGCTGAAGGCATATTTCACCTCCGTGATCGGATGGATTTTCCTTGCAGCATTTTTCTTCGTATTTAATTTATATTTTGTAGCAAATAACCTGATTTATGGTACACCATATCTGTCCTATTCACTTTCAAATGTGGCATTTGTTCTGGTTATAATCATACCGATCCTTGCAATGCGTAGTATGGCAGAAGATCGCAGAACAAAGACGGATCAGCTGTTGTATACCGCGCCAGTGTCGATTCCAAAGGTTATTATTGGTAAATTTTTGGCATTGGTAGCAATCTTTTCTATTGTAGTCGGAGCAATCTGCCTCTGCCCGTTGTTACTGTCACGGTTTGGCAACGTGCCAATGACAGAATCTTATGCAGCAATTTTTGGAATTTGGCTGTATGGCTGCCTTTCCATTGCCATTTGTGTTTTTGTTTCTGCATTGACAGAGAGTCAGGTGATCGCAGCGGTACTGTCCTTCGCTCTGCTTTTTATCGGATTTATGATGCAGCAGATTACAGGACTGATCTCCAGCAGTGACAATGTAGTAACGAAGGTACTGAATGCATTATGTACACAGACGCATCTGACAAATTTCTGCAACGGTATTTTGGATGTGACAGGTATTGTTTATTATGTCAGCGGTACGGTATTATTTTTATTCCTGACCTGCCAGCTTGTACAGAAACATCGCTGGTCCGTAAGTGCAAAGAAAATCCGCAGAGGTGTGTTTAACTCCAGCTTTGTAGTGATTGGTCTTGCCATTGTTGTAGCAGTAAATGTATTTGCAAATGAGCTGCCAGAGAAAGCAAAAAGCGTGGATCTGACTTCTCAGAATCTGTATACACTGACCGATGACAGTGTAAATCTGGTCAAAGATTTGAAACAGGACGTTACGCTGTATGTATTATCATCCGAAAAGAGTGCAGATGATACAGTGGCGCGGACACTGAGCAATTATGAGGATGCTTCTTCTCATATCAAAGTAGAATATATTGATCCGGCAGTTTCACCGAATTTCTATGCAAGCTATACGGATACCGCACCGTCTGACGGCAGTATTATTGTAGTCAGCGGCAATACTTCCAAGGTGGTATCTTCCAGTGACCTGTATCAGTATGATATTGATTATTCTACTTATACACAGACAAAATCTGCATACGACGGCGAAGGTCAGCTGACCAGTGCCATCAGCTATGTAACCAGCGAAGATCTGCCAAAGGTATACACAATTACCGGTCATGGTGAGACAGCTTTGGATGATACCTTCAAGTCAGCATTGGAAAAAATGAACATTTCCGTAGAGGATCTGACCTTATTACAGGAGGAAGCTATTCCAGAGGATGCAGCAGCAGTAATTATTAACGGACCGACTTCTGATTTCTCCGCAGACGATGCTACAAAAATCAGTACCTATCTTGCCGGTGGCGGAAAACTGATCGTTACGACTGCATACAACAAAACCGAAGATACACCGAATTTTGACGGTATCCTGTCTGCTTATGATATTCAGGTGACAAATGGACTGGTTATGGATTCTGACAGTTCCCATTATTATCAGTATCCATTCTATCTGTTACCGGACGTTGCTTCTGCAACACAGACTTCCAAGGTAAGCAATTATGTATTTATGCCGTATGCACAGGCACTGACAAATGCAGGTGTACATACGGATACCATAACATGGACGGATCTGTTGACAACATCTGATAATGCTTATGTGAAAACGGATATTTCAAATATTACAACGTTTGAGAAAGAATCTGGAGATCAGTCCGGTAAATTTACACTGGCAGCAAATGTAACCGACAGTGAGAGCGGTGCGGATATTACAGTAGTGGCATCCGTTCTGGCATTTTCCAATGATGCGGATTCCATTGTATCCGGACAGAACCTTGCGCTGTTCAAAGGAATTGCAAGCACATTTGCAAGCTCTGATTCAGCAGTATCCATTGATGCAAAACCATACACATATACAACGTTATCTGTAAATCAGTCTGTAGCCATCATGAGTGAGACCTTGCTTGTCATGGTACTTCCGGTGGCACTGATCGTGATCGGCATTGTGATCTGGTATCGCAGACGCCGCGCGTAGGAAATATTCTGTGGAGATGTACGCAATTCAGGTAAAAGGTCATTTTTTAAGGATCGAATTGCGTATAGAGTATCCTTTACTGGAAAGGAATTTGTATATGAGAAAAAAACAATGGATTATTTTGGTGATTGCATTGGCAGCAATTGTAGCTGCGTCCGCAGGTTTGAACGGGTATCAGAAAAAACAGGATCAGAAAGCAGCGCAGCAGGAAGAAGATGAAAAAGTCTATGCATTGCAGTTTACATCAGATGATGTAACCGGAATCTCTTATGAGTATTCTGGTGAAACACTGGAATTTACCAAAACGGATGATACATGGAGCTGCAATGCAGATTGATGCAGATAAAATGAAAACCATGCTTTCCTCCCTTGGAAGCATGACTGCTGATAGTACCGTAGAGAACCCTGAAGATGTATCAGAGTACGGGATTGATCAGCCGACACAGCAGGTAACATTGAACTTTTCGGATGGCAGTGAAAGAACATTGACTTTCGGAACGGAAAATGAAATTGTGGGCGGTACTTATGTACAGGTCAGCGGTGATGATAATGTTTATCTGGTTGGCAGCAGTTATGTGAATACGACACTGAATAAAGGTGTGGATGATCTAAAAGTGGATGATACTGACGATACGACTTCGTCATCTTCCGAAACAGATACGTCTTCTGATACTTCGGCTACAACGGAATAATAATGTGATACAATGTGGTATTGTAACTGAAAAGTGAAAAAATCACTGTGTAAATGACGAAATCAAAGACTCCTTCTGCGACAAGCGATTCAGTAAGTGACTGAGTTTTGCGAATTTTGCGCGAACGAGAAACGACCAGCTTTTATAGGAGTTGGAAGTGAGCGCGATAAAACTGAAGCAAAACGAAGGTAACGAACGGTTAGCGGTTGCGGAAGGAGTCTTTGATTTCGTCTTATTTAAATTTTATTTTTTATCAGACGTATCATCATTTTGTTTCCCTTTCAGCAAACGGTATATGAAGGAATACGCCCAAAGCAGTACCGGCAGCACGATGGTCGCATACACGGCAACCTTTAACAAGTTAATCGCTTCCGCACTGCCAATCAACGCCAGCACCAGTGTAGACACATATAATCCGACCAGTGCGATCACACCAATGAGTGCGGTAATCTGTTTTAATTTTTTCATATAAATAAATTCTCCATTTCTGTTTATTTTCTTATCTTACTCCTGTGTATCTGGTTCCGTCAATAGTTCGGAACTTTGCAGCGTCGGATTAAAGGCATCTTCAATCCGGCGGATCGGTTTGAAATCCGGGACATAATTTGACGGCAGTTCCCGCGGGGACATGCCGGTAATGTCACGAAACACCCGGTTAAAATGTCGGATCGTTTCAAAGCCGCAGCGGGAGGCGATTTCTGTCACAGACAATCGTCGCGGATGCTCCTGCAGCATATGGATAGCATGTTCTAACCGTACGGTGTTCAGATATTTGGAAAACGTCATGCCTGAGATTTTCCGGAAAAACCGGGAAAAATACGGTTCTGACAATCCCATGAAAGCAGCGGCATCCGAAAAGGTAATGTAGCTGTAATTGGCATCAATTTCGTCCAGCAGATGTTTGTAATTGTCGATAGAAGAATGTTCCGGGCGGCTGATCAGCGGCGTATAAGCCTCTTCCCGGAAAATGTGGATCATCAGCTCCGTGATTAGGACACAGGTCTGCTGCTCAAAAAATGGTTTTTTCAAAGTTCGTTCTTTCTGAATTTTCGAAAAAGTATCCAGGATCGGATAACTGCCGGAAAGCTTGGCACAGCAGAGTTGATAATGGCTCGTCAGATCTGCCGTCAGCGCTACGTCAAATAAGGTAATGGCAGTGATACTGTCCGGATCACTTTTGATATAATGGATCTCACCGCTGGCAAGAAAAATCGATTCTCCGGCAGTCAGGGTATATTCCTGATGGTTGTGGGAGACCGTGACGGTTCCCTGCTCCACACAGATCAGTTCGTTTTCCAGATGCCAGTGTGGGAGATTGTGCAGGTTGCGGTAACGCCCGGTCCACACGCGTTCGGCACCACTGGTATCCCGTTGTTCAAAGTTAGCAAGCATAAAAGTCTCCAAATTATGTTATTCAAGTCGAACGCACGTGAGACTTGGTGCGTGATTCTGGTCAGCG
>NZ_JRFU01000109.1 GCF_003122485.1 Eubacterium ramulus | reverse complement strand
CGCTGACCAGAATCACGCACCAAGTCTCACGTGCGTTCGACTTGAATCAAAAATTTATCTCATATGAGAGGATTTCTTCTTTTATAAGTGGGGATCAATAGCAGATATATGTCAATAAGAGTACAATTGTTTGTTATTTGCATTTATAAAGAATCAGAAATTTTCTGGTTGATTGTAATTGCCTGAAGCTGGAGAGAGTGAAAAGAGGCAGACATGAATACACATGAACTTGGTACGACACAGGAACAGCGAGTGGCAGACTGGATGCAACAGCGTGGATTTTACATTGTGGAGAAGAACTTTCGCTGTAAATTCGGTGAAATCGATCTGATCGCGAAAAAGGATGGATATCTGATTTTTGTGGAAGTAAAATATCGCAGTAATGAACAATATGGCGCGCCGCGTGAGGCTGTGGACTGGCGCAAACGGCAGCGGATTTCCAATGCGGCAGTTTTTTATCTGAAACGATATGGATATTCAATGGAGCATCCCTGTCGGTTTGATGTGGCAGAAGTATCTCAGGACAGCATTTATCTGATGGAGAATGCCTTTGATTATTGCGGTTCGTTTCGCTGATTGGGTGTGCGGATCAATCGAGTGGTATAGAATATTTTTGACGAAATTGAAAAAATATATCAGACTTCACATTTATTGAAATGGATTCTCAGATGATATCAGATTGAGGAATCTGGGAGCATGTGAAGGAAAGGATTCATTTGTGGAAAAGAAAGATTTATTTATAAAGAGAAAAACAGGTGGCATGCAGACGCCAGAGCTGATCGTTCATCAACTGAAAAATGGTGGAGAACTGCCGTTATTTCATTATCCGTTGCTGGATGAGACGGGAATCGTACGCCATTGTTTCACGACACGTTATGGTGGTGTGAGTGAGGGAATGTTTTCAAAGTTGAACCTTAGTTTTACCCGCGGGGACGTGAAAGAATCGGTAGAAGAAAATTATCGCCGGATTGCGGAGGCGATGGGCGTTCCCTATGAGAAAATTGTCTGCTCCGATCAGACGCATACAACAAACGTCCGCGTGGTGACACAAGCAGATGCAGGAACAGGAATTATTCGTCCGAAAGACTATACGGATATTGATGGATTAATTACAAATGTGCCGGAAATTACGCTGGCAACTTTTTATGCAGATTGTGTGCCGTTATATTTTGTAGATCCTGTTCATCATGCAATTGGTCTGAGTCATTCCGGATGGAGAGGAACCGTTGCACGAATGGGAAAATGCACATTGGAAGCAATGCGTAGAGAATATGGCACCAAGGCAGCAGACGTATATTGTGCCATTGGACCTTCTATCTGTCAGGATTGTTATGAGGTCAGTGAGGATGTGGCGGTTCAGTTTGAGGAGGCATTTTCCGGTCATGAATCAGAAATCCTGCTCAACAAAGGCAATGGAAAATATCAGTTAGACCTTTGGGAAGCAAATGAGATCGTGCTGTTGGAAGCAGGCGTGAAACCGGAACATCTGGCAGTAACGGATGTATGTACCTGTTGTAATCCGGAGCTGCTATTTTCACATCGCGCGAGTCATGGAAAACGTGGAAATCTGGGGGCATTTTTGTGCCTGAATGCTTAGCGTGACAAAAATAGTATTAATAGTTGTTACGAAAATGTAGATAATGTGTAGTGAAAAACGAAGGTAAACATGGTTTGTTTTTTTATAGAAAAACAAGGTTGTTTATTTGATTTTTAGAGGAGAAAGGAATTAGAAAGATGCATTTAAAAGAGAGAATTGCAAATGGGATGCTTTTTTATGAGCATGGACACAAAGATCCGATAGATATTGCGCAGGAACAGGAGCTGGACGCATTGCGCGGACACTGCAAAGAGGTAATGTTTGATTACAACCATACCCGTCCGAATGAGCGGGAAAAACGACTGGAGTTGTTAAAAGGACTGCTTGGAAAGTGCGGAGATGGCGTATTTATTGAGGATGGTGTTCATATGTCTTATGGCTGCCATCTCTATCTGGAAGGCGCATTTTATGCAAATTTCAATCTGAGCGTAGTGGATGATGGTGATATTTATATTGGGGATAGGACAATGATCGGTCCGAATGTAACACTTTGTACCACAGGACATCCGGCAGATCCGGAGTACCGTGAAATGGCGGCACATTATTCACTGCCGATTCATATTGGCAGAAATGTTTGGATTGGCAGCAATGCAGTCGTTCTTCCGGGTGTTACCATTGGTGATAATGCTGTTATTGGTGCAGGCAGTGTGGTGACAAAAGATATTCCGGCAAATGTGATTGCAGTTGGAAATCCATGTCGCGTAGCCAGAGAGATTGGTGAGAGAGACCGGGAATACTATTTCCGTGATCTGAAAATGGATTTTCCATACACTTCAGATAAAATTACGTCGGAAATAAAAAAATAGTGCAATAGCAGATTGTATTCTACTATAGGCATGCATGGAAGAAAATGAGTTATACAAATGATAGATAGTCATCGGGTTTACATCGGTGGCTGTTGTTTACATCAGGTTACTATTTGAAAACGGAGATTACGAAAAAGGGGATTAGGTAAATGGAGATGACAGAAAAGAAACATTTTTGGAGAAAATTTGTCGGGAACAAAGCATTTTATCTGATGGTGCTGTCAATTGCAATTCCGATTATGATCCAGAATGGAATCACGAACTTTGTGAGCTTGCTGGATAACATTATGATCGGGCGGATCGGCACAGAGCCAATGTCCGGGGCTGCAATTGTAAATCAGTTGATTTTTGTATACAATTTGTGCATTTTCGGTGGTGTTTCCGGCGCCGGAATATTTACGGCACAGTATTTTGGAAAAGGAGATCAGGAGGGCGTCCGCAATACCATGCGCTACAAATTGTGGATGGTAATTATCATAACGACAGCGACGATTATTTTGTTGCTGACAAAAGGCGATACATTGATTCATATGTACTTGAAAGGGGATGGCACCGCAGCACAGATTGCAGATACGCTGCGTTATGGAAAACAATATCTGGAAATCATTGTGTGGGGATTGCCGGCATTTATGATGGTGCAGGTGTATGCAAGCACGCTGCGTGAATGTGGAGAAACATTACTTCCGATGAAGGCGGGCGTTGTGGCGGTACTGGTGAATCTGTTTTTTAACTTCATGTTGATTTACGGAATGTTATTTTTCCCGAAGCTGGGTGTAAGAGGGGCAGCACTTGCAACTGTGATTTCCCGTTATGTGGAGGCGCTGATCGTAATCGGGTGGACACACAGACATCAGGCAAAACATGTATTTGCAAGTGGCTTGTATCGCACGATGCGGATTCCGGGAACTATGGTCAAACGTATTTTGATTCAGGGAACACCACTGCTTTTAAATGAAACGCTGTGGGCGGCTGGCATGGCGATGCTGACCCAGTGTTATTCCGTGCGTGGATTAAATGTCGTAGCCGGACTGAATATCTCAAATACCGTTAATAACGTATTTAATATTGTATTTATTGCGTTGGGAGATTCGGTGGCTATCGTAGTCGGACAGCTGCTTGGCGCTGGTAAGATGAAAGAAGCGCGGGATACAGATAATAAGATGATCGCGTTTTCGGTATTTTGTTGTACAATCGTGGCGCTGGCGATGCTTGCACTGGCACCGGCATTTCCAAATCTGTACAATACCAATGCGGAAGCAAAAGAACTGGCAAAATATTTTATTATGCTGACGGCAGTGTTTATGCCACAGAATGCATTTTTACATGCGGCTTATTTTACGTTGCGATCCGGTGGAAGAACGATTATAACGTTCTTCTTTGACAGTGTATTTATATGGGTGGTAAGCGTGTCGCTGGCATTTGTGCTCAGCCGGTTTACTGCGTTGCCGGTACTTGGAATCTATGCCATTGTGCAGGCGGCAGATTTTATTAAATGTATGATCGGATTCATACTTGTGAAAAAAGGAGTATGGCTGCGCAATATCGTTACGTCATAAAGAGGGCGTTCGGGTAATGGTGTGGTTTGGTGTCAGGTTATGAAAAGGGACTCTGGATATTTTGTCTCGCCCGCTAACAATCGCTGGTCGAGAAAAAATATCCAGAGTCCCTTATTTTTAAAATTTGCATGTGGTACGAAGTGCAGGGGGCGTAAAAATTTACTAATTTCACAGAGTAAATTAAGAACTCCAGCAATTTTTTCTTGGGGAGCGATTGTTAGCGACCAAAACAAAATTGCTGGAGTTCCTATTAAAACTTAGATAGTAAATTTTAAGCCACCCTAAACAAGAATTCTAGTTATCGTCTTCATCAGAAGAAGCCATTGTATACACAGAACGTTTTCTAGCCATCTCATCACTTTCCAGATATTCATCATAAGTAGTGATTTTATCAATGATAGAACCATTCGGCATAAACTCAATAATACGGTTCGCTGTTGTCTGTACAATCTGATGATCACGAGAAGCAAAAAGCAGTACACCCGGGAATTTAATCAGACCATTATTCAGTGCAGTGATAGACTCCATATCCAAATGGTCAGTCGGCTCATCCAGGATCAGTACATTGGATGCTTCGATCATCATACGGGAGAAGAGTACACGAACTTTTTCACCACCGGAAAGTACACGCATTTTTTTGACACCATCTTCACCCGGGAAGAGCATACGTCCAAGGAATCCACGAACGTAAGTAGCATCTTTGATTTCGGAGAACTGTGTTAACCAGTCTACGATGATCAGATCAGTATCAAAGATTTTGGTGTTATCCTTCGGGAAGTAAGACTGGCTTGTTGTAACACCCCATTTGAAAGTTCCTTCATCCGGCTCCATTTCACCGGTGATGATTTTAAATAAAGTAGTTTTTGCAAGTTCGTTGCTTCCAACGAAAGCGATTTTATCTTCGCGGTTTACAATAAAGGATACGTTATCCAGAACTTTTACACCGTCAATTGTTTTACTTAAGCCTTCTACCAGAAGTACTTCGTTACCGATCTCACGGGACGGACGGAAGTCAATGTACGGATATTTACGGCTGGAAGGTTTGATCTCATCCAGCTGAATTTTCTCCAGAGCTTTCTTTCTGGAAGTAGCCTGTTTGGATTTGGAAGCGTTTGCGGAGAAACGGGAGATAAACTCCTGTAATTCTTTGATTTTCTCTTCTTTCTTTTTGTTTGCTTCTTTCATCTGTTTTACCATTAACTGGCTGGATTCATACCAGAAATCATAGTTTCCGGCGTAAAGCTGGATTTTTGCGTAGTCAATATCTGCGATATGAGTACAAACTTTGTTTAAAAAATAACGGTCATGGGATACTACAATGACGGTATTTTCAAAATTAATGAGGAATTCTTCCAACCATGCGATCGCGTCAAGATCCAGGTTGTTGGTCGGCTCATCCAGCAGCAGGATATCCGGATTTCCGAATAATGCCTGTGCAAGCAGGACTTTTACCTTCATAGGACCCGGCAAATCTCCCATAGTAGCATAGTGGAATTCGGTGTCAATTCCAAGACCGTTTAACATGGTAGCAGCGTCAGATTCTGCATTCCATCCGTCCATATCAGCAAATTCTGCCTCAAGTTCGCTGGCGCGGATACCGTCTTCATCGGTAAAATCTTCTTTCATGTAGATGGCATCTTTTTCTTTCATGATCTCATACAGACGTTTGTTTCCCATAATAACAGTATCAAGTACGGTATATGCATCGTATTTGAAGTGATCCTGCTGCAGGAAAGAAAGTCGCTGACCGGCTGTGATGGAGATATCACCGTTTGTCGGCTCAAGCTGTCCGCTTAAAATCTTCAAAAAGGTTGATTTTCCGGCACCGTTGGCACCAATCAGACCGTAGCAGTTGCCTTCTGTAAATTTGATATTTACATCTTCGAACAACGCTTTTTTGCCAATTCGTAAAGTTACATTATTTGCACTGATCATAAATTGTTCTCCTTGACTTCTTTATTATATATGTGTTTTTGTTTCTAATAATTTACCTCTGGTATTGTACACAAGATTACATATAAAAGCAAGGAAAACATGCAGGGAAGGAGAATTTTTACGTGAAAGGGATTCAAGGTAGACATGAATAAGTTGATTGATAAGATTGTATGCAATATTGTACGCACGTGGTTCTTGTTTTCGACAGAAAAGTAGGTTACAATATGGTTATCACGTTGGATGTTTTCCGGGGTGGTTACGGAAGACTTGTAACGTTGTCACAAAACTGAATGCAAAAAAAAACAAAATTGTATTGGAATATGTACAATTTTGTGGTATAATAGCGTTGCTTTTTTGTGAGATTATTGTAAGATAAGGGTAAAGCATTGTTAATCAATTAACAAAACTAAATCAAAAGAATTTAGGAGGAATGGAAATGAAACGTTCTATGAAAACCATGGATGGTAACCATGCAGCAGCTCATGCATCATATGCATACACAGATGTTGCAGCTATCTATCCGATCACTCCGTCATCTGTAATGGCAGAAGCAACAGATGAGTGGGCAACACAGGGAAGAAAAAATATCTTCGGTCAGACTGTAAAAGTAACAGAGATGCAGTCCGAGGCAGGTGCAGCTGGTACTGTACACGGCTCTCTGGCAGCTGGTGCTCTGACAACAACTTATACAGCATCTCAGGGTCTTCTTCTGATGATTCCAAACCTTTATAAAATCGCTGGTGAGAGATTACCGGGCGTATTCAACGTATCCGCACGTACACTTGCAAGTCATGCATTATGTATCTTCGGTGATCACTCCGATGTTTATGCCTGTCGTCAGACTGGTTGTGCAATGCTTTGCGAATCCAGCGTTCAGGAAGTAATGGATCTGACACCGGTTGCTCATTGCTCAGCAATCAAAGGAAGACTTCCATTCATTAACTTCTTCGATGGTTTCCGTACATCTCATGAGATCCAGAAAATCGAGACATGGGATTATGAAGATCTGAAAGATATGGTAGATCTTGATGCAATCAACGCTTATCGTCAGAGCGCATTAAATCCAAATCATCCATGTCAGATGGGTTCCGCACAGAATCCGGATATCTTCTTCCAGGCAAGAGAGGCATGTAACCAGACTTATGATGATATGCCTGCAATTGTTCAGGAATATATGGACAAAGTTAATGAGAAACTTGGTACAAACTATAAATTATTCAACTACTATGGTGCAGAGGATGCTGAGAAAGTTATCATCGCTATGGGTTCTGTCTGTGAGACAATCGATGAGACAATCGATTATCTGATGGCAAAAGGCGAGAAAGTAGGTCTTGTAAAAGTTCGTCTGTACAGACCGTTCTCCGCAGAAGCTCTGATCAACGCTATCCCGGATTCTGTAAAACAGATCATCGTTCTTGACAGAACAAAAGAGCCGGGTGCTATGGGCGAGCCGCTTTACCTTGATGTAGTTGCAGCATTAAAGAATACAAAATTCGACCAGACACCGATCTTCACAGGACGTTACGGACTTGGTTCCAAAGATACAACACCTGGACAGATCATCGCTGTTTACAACAATACAGAAAAAGAGAAATTCACAATCGGTATCGAGGATGATGTTACACACCTTTCTCTGGAAGTTACAGAGCATCCGGTTACAACTCCGGCTACAACAATCAACTGCAAGTTCTGGGGACTTGGCGCAGATGGTACTGTAGGTGCTAACAAAAACTCCATCAAGATCATCGGTGACAATACTGATATGTATGCTCAGGCTTACTTTGATTATGACTCCAAAAAATCAGGTGGTGTAACAATTTCCCACTTACGTTTTGGTAAAGATCCGATCCGTTCCACATATCTGATCAACAAAGCAAACTTTGTAGCATGTCACTGTCCTGCATATATCCATAAATACAACATGGTTCAGGATCTGGTTCCGGGTGGAACATTCCTTCTGAACTGCTCATGGGATATGGCAGGTCTGGAAGAGCATCTTCCGGGTCAGGTAAAACGTTACATTGCTGAGAACGACATCAAGTTCTACACAATTGATGGTATCAAGATCGGTAAAGAAATCGGACTTGGCGGACGTATCAATACAGTTCTTCAGTCTGCATTCTTCGCACTTTCCAACATCATTCCGGCTGACAAAGCAAATGAATTGATGAAAGCAGCTGCAAAAGCTACTTATGGTAAAAAAGGTGACAAGATCGTACAGATGAACTACGATGCAATTGATGCTGGTGCTAAGAACGTTGTTAAGATCGAAGTTCCGGAAAGCTGGAAAACAGCTGGAGAAGAGAGCCTTACAGGTGCTCCGGCAACAGGCGCACGTCAGGATGCAGTTGATTTCGTAAACAACATTCAGAAGAAAATCAATGCTCAGATGGGTAACACATTACCGGTATCTGCATTCAAAGATTATGTAGATGGTTCCACACCGTCTGGTACATCCGCTTATGAGAAACGTGGTGTAGCAGTAGATGTTCCGGTATGGGATGTAAATAAATGTATCCAGTGTAACCAGTGTTCTTATGTCTGCCCGCACGCAGCAATCCGTCCGGTTGCTATGACAGAGGCTGAGGCAGCTGCTGCTCCGGAAGGAATGCAGTACAAAGATATGACAGGAATGCCAGGATACAAATTCGCTATCACAATTTCTGCATACGATTGTACCGGATGTGGTTCCTGTGTAAATGTTTGCCCGGATAAGATTCAGGCAATCACAATGCAGAACTTCGAGGCTAATGAGTCAGAGCAGGCTTACTTCGATTACGGTGTATCTGTTCCGGACAAAGCAGAAGTTATTGCTAAATTCAAAGAGAACTCCGTAAAAGGATCTCAGTTCAAACAGCCGCTGCTTGAGTTCTCAGGCGCTTGTGCTGGATGTGGTGAGACACCATACGCAAAACTGATCACTCAGTTATTCGGTGACAGAATGTATATTGCAAACGCAACAGGATGCTCCTCTATCTGGGGTAACTCTTCACCGTCCACACCATATACAGTAACTCCGGAAGGAAAAGGACCGGCTTGGTCAAACTCCCTGTTCGAGGATGCTGCAGAGTTTGGTTATGGTATGCTTCTTGCTAACAATGCATTAAGAGGTGCATTAAAAGAGAAAGTAGAAGATGTTGTTGCTAACGGTACAAACGAAGATGTAAAAGCTGCCGGTCAGGAATGGTTAGATACTTACGGATGCGGCGTTACAAACGGACCTGCTACAGACAAGCTCATCAAAGCTTTAGAGGCATGCGGATGTGACAAAGCTCAGGAAATCCTTGCTCAGAAAGACTTCCTTGGAAAGAAATCCCAGTGGGTATTCGGTGGTGACGGATGGGCTTACGATATCGGATTCGGTGGCGTAGACCATATCCTTGCTAGTGGTAAAGATATCAACGTAATGGTATTCGATACTGAGGTATATTCCAATACAGGTGGACAGTCTTCTAAATCTACAAACATCGGTGCGATCGCTCAGTTCGCAGCTGGTGGTAAAGATGTTAAGAAGAAAGACCTTGCTTCCATCGCAATGAGCTATGGTTATGTATACGTAGCACAGATCGCTATGGGTGCTGATATGAATCAGTGCGTAAAGGCAATCGCTGAGGCTGAGGCATATCCGGGACCATCTCTGATTATCGCTTATGCTCCATGTATCAACCATGGTATCAAGATTGGTATGAGCAAAGCTCAGACAGAGGAGAAGAACGCAGTAGCAGTAGGTTACTGGAACAACTTCCGTTACAATCCGGCTCTGGCTGCTGAAGGCAAGAATGCATTCACTCTTGACAGCAAAGCTCCAAGCGGAGATTACAAAGCATTCCTGAACGGTGAGGTTCGTTACAATGCTCTTGTAAGACAGGATCCGGAGAAAGCAGATCGTCTCTTCGAGAAATCTGAGGAAAATGCAAAAGCAAGATACGCTTACCTGAACAAACTTGTAAAACTTTACGGTACAGAAGAGTAAGATATTTTGAATTTGTAAATATTACGAATTATAATTAAGAGGTGTGTCACTTCGGTGGCACACTTCTTTTATGTTCTTATTCCTGTGGAACATTTATAAAAAGAAGGAAAAATAAAAAGATAGCAAAATCATAAGCTGATACAATATAGAAAAATAAAAAAGGTTGATGTTATTTCACAAATTGGGTACAATGGTACAGAACGAAAGGATGAAATAGATGAAATTAAAAGAACACAAAATCGACGGCATCGAACCGGGAAGTATCGCGGAAGAGATGGGAATCGAAGCAGGCGATGTTCTGCTGGAAGTAAATGGAAAGCCGATTCAGGATGTTTTTGATTATCATTTTCTGATTAACGATGTACTGTTGACTTTGCTGATCCGTAAACCAAACGGAGAAGAATGGGAACTGGAGATAGAGAAAGATTATTACGAGGATCCGGGGATTGTTTTTGAAAACGGTCTGATGGATGATTATAAATCCTGTTACAATAAATGTATTTTTTGTTTTATTGATCAGATGCCACCGAACATGAGGGAGACGCTGTATTTTAAAGATGATGATTCGCGACTGTCTTTCCTGCAGGGAAACTATGTAACTCTGACGAATATGAAGGATGAAGACGCAGATCGAATCATTCGTTATAAGCTGGCACCAATCAATGTATCTGTGCATACGATGAATCCGGAATTACGCTGTGAGATGCTGCATAACCGCTTTGCCGGAGAAGCGTTGGATAAAATCCGTCGCTTTTATGAGGGTGAGATTGAGATGAATGGTCAGATCGTACTTTGTAAGGGTGTAAACGACGGTGCAGAACTGGAACGAAGCATTAAGGAACTGTCAGATTATCTTCCATATATGCAGAGTTTGTCAGTTGTTCCGGTAGGGTTGACGAAATTCAGAGATGGTTTGTATCCGCTGAAGCCTTTTGAAAAAGAAGATGCAAAAGAAGTGTTGGAGATTATTCATAAATGGCAGAAAATCTGTTATGAAAAGCACGGTACGCATTTTGTGCAGGCTTCAGATGAGTGGTATCTGCTGGCAGAAGAACCCTTTCCACCGGAAGAAAACTATGACGGATATATTCAGTTGGAAAACGGTGTCGGCATGATCCCATTGTTGGAAAGCGAATTTGATCAGTGCCTGGCGGATGAACTGGAAGATGGTACAGATGGATTTGATCAGGACATGGATTCGGAAGCAATAGATGGTTTTGAATCCATTAAAACCCAAAATGAAAATCTGAATGAGTCAGAAGTGGATCTGAGAGAAATAGATCGTTCTGAAACTGTTGAAAATAAAAGTCTGGATGAGCCGGAAACGGAGAATAAGACTTATCGTCGTGTAGTTTCTATTGCTACCGGAAAGTCCGCAGCAGGACTGATGCGCAGACTGGCAGCTAAATTTATGAAACAGCATCCGGACATCAAGGTGATCGTATACCAGATCCGAAATGACTTTTTTGGAGAGATGATCACCGTTTCCGGATTACTGACCGGAACGGATCTGAAAGCCCAGCTGACCGGGCAGGAACTGGGAGATATGCTTCTGCTTTCCAGCAACGTATTGCGCATGGGAGAGGAAGTATTTCTGGATGATGTGACGCTGACAGAATTGGAAAATGCTTTACAAGTGCCGATTCATATTGTAAAATCAGACGGGCAGTGTCTGTATGATGGCATGCTTGGTAATGTTTAATATTTCGCAAAGCGGAAAAAGTAACTTGATAAATGGCTCACATTGATTTAAAAGCAGGATAAAATGAAGACCTGTGTAAGATAAGAAGTGTGAGCGGATTCTGAAATAAAGAGATGAGGGATAAAAATATGAGTAAACCGGTTGTTGCGGTTGTAGGACGTCCGAATGTAGGAAAATCTACGTTGTTCAATGCTCTGGCAGGAGAACGTATTTCCATTGTTAAGGATACACCGGGTGTCACAAGAGACCGTATTTATGCAGATGTAGAATGGTTAAATCATTCTTTTACTATGGTGGATACCGGCGGTATTGAGCCGGACAGTAAAGATGTCATTCTGGCACAGATGCGTGAGCAGGCAGAAATCGCCATTGCCACTGCGGACGTTATTATATTTATGACAGATGTACATCAGGGCTTGGTGGATGCGGATGCAAAAGTTGCAGATATGCTGCGCCGTTCCCACAAGCCGGTTATTCTGGTTGTTAATAAAGTAGACAGCTTCCAGAAATATATGGCGGATGTATATGAATTTTATAATCTTGGAATTGGTGATCCGATGCCGATTTCCGCAGCATCCCGTCTTGGATTGGGCGATATGCTGGAGGAAGTGGTAAAACATTTCCCAGATACATCCAAAGAAGAGGAAGAGGATACCAGACCGAAAGTTGCCATTATCGGAAAACCAAACGTTGGAAAATCTTCTCTGGTAAACAAACTGGCAGGCGAATCCCGTGTGATCGTATCTGACATTGCAGGAACTACCCGTGATGCCATTGATACAGTGGTAAAATATAACGGAAAAGAGTATATTTTTATCGATACTGCAGGTCTGCGCCGTAAAAACAAGATCAAAGAAGAGATCGAGCGTTACAGTATTATCCGTGCGGTGACGGCAGTAGAGCGTGCTGACGTTGTCATCCTTGTGATTGATGCTACAGAAGGTGTTACTGAGCAGGATGCAAAAATCGCCGGAATCGCTCATGAGCGTGGAAAAGGTATTATCATCGCTGTAAATAAATGGGATGCTATTGAGAAAGATGATAAGACCATTTACAAACATACAAATAAGATCCGTGAGATCTTAAGTTTTATGTCCTATGCGGAGATTATGTTTATTTCTGCAAAAACAGGTCAGCGTCTGAGCAAGATGTATGAAATGATCGACATGGTTCTGGAGAATAATGCAATGCGTGTAGCTACCGGTGTCTTAAATGAGATCATGACCGAAGCAGTAGCAATGCAGCAGCCACCTTCAGATAAAGGTAAACGTCTGAGACTTTACTATATTACTCAGGTTGCGGTAAAACCACCTACATTTGTTATTTTTGTAAACGATAAGGAGTTGATGCATTTTTCTTATACGCGATATCTGGAAAACAGAATCCGTGACACCTTTGGATTTAAGGGCACGGCATTGAAGTTTATTATCCGTGAGAGAAAGGAAGACAGGTAAATGGTAGTATTTCGAATCGTAAGTATTCTTCTGGGCTACCTGTTTGGACTGTTTCCAACTGGCGTGTTATACGGAAAAGCACATAATGTGGATATCCGTTCCAAGGGAA
The DNA here is from genome assembly GCF_003122485.1 of Eubacterium ramulus. GTDB lineage: Bacteria > Bacillota > Clostridia > Lachnospirales > Lachnospiraceae > Eubacterium_I > Eubacterium_I ramulus_A. The sequence goes on along the minus strand of NZ_JRFU01000109.1, from coordinate 2,690 downwards.
GCGGAAATTCTGGTATGACGAATTCCCTGCGTGTCCTTGGATGGAAGGCCGGCGTTGTTGTGTTTTTTGGTGACTGTTTAAAAGCAGTGGCTGCGATGGCGATCATCTGGGGCGTGGCGAGAACCCGTTACCCGGATGCGGTGAAGTTACTGGAATTGTATGCGGGTTTTGGCGCAGTTCTGGGACATAACTTCCCGTTTTATATGAAATTTAAAGGTGGAAAAGGAATTGCAAGCAGTGTTGGAATCGTATTTGCTTTTGATTGGAGAATGGTTCCAATCTGTGCGATTCTGTTTTTTACATCCGTAGTTCCGACGGGATTTATGTCTTTGGGTTCCCTGGGAATCCTGAGTGGATTTTTTGTACAGACTATCGTGTTTGGACAGTTGGGATTATTAAAGATAGCAACACAGTTTTTGCCGGAGACTTATGTGCTTGCGGGGATTTTGACGGCACTGGCATTCTGGCAACACCGTGCAAATATCAAACGTCTGGCAACCGGAACGGAGAACAAATTTCGCCCGGCAAAAAAGGAAAATTAATCCTTACATAATAATGTGAGAGTATAGATATGGAGGCAGAAAAATGGCAGAAATAGGTGTAATCGGTGCCGGAAGCTGGGGAACAGCACTGGCAGTCGTTCTGGCACATAATGGACATAACGTAACGGTATGGTCTATTCTGGAAGATGAAGTGGAGATGCTGACAAAGGAGCATGAACACAAAGATAAACTTCCGGGGGTGAAAATTCCGGAAACGATTTCTTTTACAACAGATCTGAAAACAGCTGCAGCAGGAAAAGAAATGGTCGTACTTGCAGTACCGTCACCATTTACGAGAAGTACAGCACATAATCTGGCAGAGTTTATCGCAGAGGGACAGCTGATCGTTATCGTATCCAAAGGTATCGAGGAAAGCACGCTGATGATCCAGTCTGAGATTGTGGAACAGGAGATCCCGCAGGCGGATGTGGCAGTTATGTCAGGTCCAAGCCATGCAGAAGAAGTTGGACGTGGACTGCCGACAACCGTTGTGGCAGGTGCACATACAAAGAAAACAGCAGAGCAGGTACAGACCTTCTTTATGAATGAGGTGTTTCGTGTATACACAAGCCCGGATATGCTTGGTATCGAGCTTGGGGCATCCCTGAAAAATGTCATTGCACTGGCAGCCGGTATGGCAGACGGACTTGGATATGGCGATAACACAAAAGCAGCTCTGATCACCCGTGGCATCAAGGAAATCAGCCGTCTGGGTGTGGCTATGGGGGCAAATTCAGAGACATTAAACGGTCTGTCCGGCATCGGCGATCTGATCGTAACCTGTGCCAGCCGTCACAGCCGTAACCGTAAAGCAGGTATGCTGATCGGACGTGGCTATACCATGCAGGAAGCCATGGATGAGGTAAAAATGGTTGTAGAGGGCGTTTATTCTGCAAAAGCAGCCATTGCGCTGGCAAAAAAATATGACATTGACATGCCGATCATTGAACAGGTAAATTCAGTGCTTTTTGAGGATCAGCCGGCAAAAGATGCCGTGATGGAACTGATGCTGCGTGATAAGAAAGCAGAGCATGAGGATATTCAGTGGTAATATAAGGAACAGGACGATGTGAGAAAAAGGATTGGGGGGAGAAACGTATGCTGATAAAATGTAGCAAATGTGGTAAAATGTATGATTATGAAAAATACAGTGGGATCTGCCCGAAATGTGCCCGGTATAACCGGCCGGACAGTCGGGAAGACATGGAACAGGATTTGCATGAACGTTATGATACATACAAAGATCCGCGTCAACATGACTGGTATCGTGCAGGTACGGAAGATGCTGGGCGAAATACTAATCGTACATCGAATCAAAAATCCTCATATAGCTATCAGAACGAAAATAACAGCAAATGGACGGGAGAAAAGAAAAAAAGGAAGACACCAGTAGCTGCGATCGTTATTATTATTGTTGTTGCAATTGTGATTGCCGCTGGTTCATCGATCTTTTCTATCGTTCGTAATGAAATTCGTGATCAGATTACGGACGGATGGGACACCGATTATGATAACTGGGCACAGGAAGAAGAACAGATTGAACCAGAATACCAGAATCGCATTTATGTAGAATATGCCTGGTCAGATTATGTTGGACCGAATATGTCTGACATAAACTGGGATGATTATTATGTCAACGTATCCACGACAGAACGTGCAGAGCTGGAACAGCTTACAGCACCGGAGGGATATGTATACTATATCGTTTCTCTGGTTATCAAAAATAATCTTTCAGATACATATAATTTGTCAAATGTTTCGGAGGAAGATGTGTCTGTATGGTCAGAAGATGAGGATAGAGAACAGGAGACTTACTATAAGGTAGATAAAGTGTTTGAAATCAGCTATCCGGAGACTGAATCCGGTGATTCCAATTATGTGGATATTCTGATTGCAGTTCCGAAAGATGTGGAGCAGCTGTATGGAAGCTGCATGCTCAACGGAAATGCAGAAGGTTTTGATTTTTATCTGTATCCAGATGATGATGAAAGCATGTAAACTGATGCTACCGTAGAAAATAAGAAGACTCATACCCGGTGTCTTTATGGGATGCCGGGTTTTTCTTTAACTATACATAAAGAATGAGATAAACGCTCCGCGGGGATGTGCAGTGATTCTGAGAAGAATATGTCAGCTTTCGCTGACCAG
>NZ_JRFU01000108.1 GCF_003122485.1 Eubacterium ramulus | reverse complement strand
AATGTAAATGATAGAATCTGCCAGTTCCGTATTGTGGAAAATCAGCCACAGATCGTTTTTGAAGAGGTGGCATCTCTGGGAAATGCAAACCGTGGCGGTTTTGGAAGTACCGGAAAACAGTAAGTTACCGAATGGTTTCGTTAAAATGACGAAATGTGGAAACGACATATAGTCAATATACTGAAAAATTGTGAGAGGTGAACAAAAAACTGGCAGAAATACCAAGGTTTTCATGTGAAATTTGTGACAATACCCGATGACAAAGCGTACAGAATTTGTTAGTATAAGTGCATAGCAAAACAAGGCGTTTTGTGGAGAATTATTTTATGGAGGGTAATTAAAAAATGGCAGAATTATCATTAAAACATGTCTATAAGAGATATCCAAACGGTTTTGAGGCAGTAAAAGACTTCAATTTGGATGTGGCAGATAAAGAGTTCATCATCTTCGTTGGACCATCCGGATGTGGTAAATCTACAACACTTCGTATGATCGCTGGTCTGGAGGAAATTTCAGAAGGTGAGTTCGATATTGATGGAAAGAGAATGAACGATGTTGAGCCGAAGGACAGAGATATCGCCATGGTATTCCAGAACTATGCTTTATATCCTCATATGACAGTATATAACAACATGGCATTTGCTTTAAAATTAAGAAAAGTGCCAAAAGATGAGATTGATAAAAAAGTTCGTAACGCAGCAAGAATCCTGGACCTTGAGAAATTACTGGATCGTAAACCGAAAGCTCTTTCCGGTGGACAGAGACAGCGTGTTGCCATGGGACGTGCTATCGTGCGTGAGCCGAAAGTATTCCTGATGGATGAGCCGCTTTCCAACCTGGATGCAAAATTAAGAGTACAGATGCGTTCCGAGATTTCTTCCTTACATCAGAGACTTGGCGCAACAATCATCTATGTAACACATGATCAGACTGAGGCTATGACACTTGGTACCAGAATCGTTGTTATGAAAGATGGCGTGATCATGCAGGTAGATTCTCCACAGAAACTGTACAATGAGCCGGACAACCTGTTCGTTGCAGGATTCATCGGATCTCCGCAGATGAACTTCTTAGATTGCGTATGCAAGGTAGAAGGCGATAAAGTAACACTGACAAGTGGTGATGCTACCTATGTAATGCCAGCAAACAAAGCAAAAGCATTAAAAGATGGCGGATATGACGGAAAAACAGTTGTATTTGGTATTCGTCCGGATGATATGGATGATGAGCCAGAGTATCTGCAGAAACATGCTGATTACACAATCAAAGCAAAATGTACCGGATACGAGCTGCTTGGTTCTGAAGTATTACTTTACTACACAGCAAATGGTGTTACAATGACAGCAAAAGTTGATTCCAGTACACCTTGCCGTTACGGTGATGATGTGACAGTTGCATTTGATATCAACAAAGGTCATATCTTTGATAAAGAGACAGAGCAGGTTATTTCTCACTAAGAAGTGTAACATGCAGAATTATGCATAAGGATGAAAAGTGTACAGATGGTGCACTTTTGCAATAGAAAACTGGGTATGAGTTTCATACCCAGTTTTCATTTTAAGGAGGGATAGACATTGGAACAACGTTTGCCCGGAAAAAAACTGGCACAGGCGTTAAAGGAAATGAAACAGATCTCCCGTATGGATTTTGTGTTGTTCAATAAAAAGGGGAAAATGCTGGCGTCTACGGTACCTGATCTGGAGGAAAAGGTTCAGGAGCTGGTTGTTTTGTTTGCAAAATCTATGGCAGACAGTCAGACGATCCAGAATTGGATCTTTTTAAAAATTGAGATCAATGATCAGACAGAAAACATTTTGCTTGCAAGCAATAATGGAGCCGGTGATGCTTCGTATGTCATCGGACAGATGGCATGCTGCCAGATCCGGAATCTTTATCTGGCAGCACAGGAGCCGACGAATGAAATTAATTTCCTGAGACAGCTGCTAAATGGTGAATTTTCCGAACAGCAGATTCAGGAAAAAAGGCATCAGATCCGAATGAAGAACGGAACTTACATGATTTTCGTGATCCAGTTTGCAGATGAACAAAATGAGATTATTCTGGAAATGCTGAAAAACATGTTTGTGGTATATGGGGTGGATTATCTGATCGACGTGGATGATAAGAAAATGGTGCTTATCAAAAATGTCCGTGGAATTGATGTGGAAAACGATCAGTTTGCCAGACGGATCATCGACAACTTACAAATGGAAGCTATGTGTAATGCATGGGTTGGATATACCGATGCCGCAGAAGATTTTGTATTGTTTCATGAAAAATATCGCCAGGCATCTATGGCACTTAAGGTCGGAATGGTGTTTTCTGATGATGAACGGGTGTTTTATTACAGGAGACTTGGACTGGGACGTCTGATCTCACAACTTTCCGTAGAGATGTGTGACCTGTTTCTGAAAGAAGTGTTGGGAGATCATGCGGATATGGAACTGGATGAGGAAGCAATGGCGACGATCCGTCAGCTGTTTGACAATAATCTGAATATTTCAGAGACTGCCCGCCAGCTATATATTCACCGCAATACGTTGGTGTACCGTCTGGAGCGGATCGAGAAGAAGATTGGGCTTGATATTCGTACGTTTGAAGATGCCATGTTGTTTAAAATTGCAATGATGGTAAGAACTCACAGAAATAGCATATTAGGTAGTTGCCAAAATAAAAATGAAGTGATAGAATGAAAAAATACCCAGTGACAGAAATGCACTGGGTAGTTACACGTTTACTAATTGACTTAATGAAGCTGGGAATGGAAGAGGACTGTTCCCAAAATAAAGGGTATAGGAGAGCAACCGATAATATGGCTATAGAGAAAAAGAAGAAAGTATGGGTCGTCGGTCATAAGAATCCGGATACAGATTCTATCTGTGCGGCGATTGCATATGCGAATTTAAAGAATCAGTCAGACGAAGGGCGTTATGAGGCAAAACGTGCGGGAGAATTAAATGAAGAAACCAAATATGTGCTGAAGACTTTTGGGGTAAAATCTCCTGGACTCATCACAGATGTAGGTGCACAGGTAAAAGATATTGAGATCCGCAAAACACCGGGTGTCAGCGGAAAAATTTCCCTGAAACGTGCATGGGAAATGATGAAAGAACAAAATGTTGTAACTTTGCCGGTTACAGATGGAGAGAACAATCTGGAAGGTCTGATCATTACCGGCGATATTGCAACTTCCTATATGGATGTCTATGATAACAGTATTTTGTCCAGAGCGAAAACGCAGTATCAGAATATCGTTGATACACTGGAAGGTCAGCTGCTTTGCGGAAACGAACACGCTTATTTTACGAAGGGAAAAGTTGTGGTTGGTTCTGCAAATCCGGAGACGATGGAGCAGTTCCTGGATGATGACGATCTGGTTATCATGGGTAACCGTTATGATGCGCAGGTTTGTGCGCTGGAATGTAATGCAAGCTGTCTGATCATTGCTGGAAGCCCACAGGTGCCAAAATCCATTATTAAGATGGCAGCAGAGAGAAATTGTGTGGTCATTACCACAGATTATGATACTTATACAGCGGCACGTCTGGTGAACCAGAGTATGCCGATCAAATTCTTTATGCGCAGAGACCAGCTTGTTACCTTTGAACTGGAAGAATACATTGATGATGTGCGGGAAATCATGTCAAAAGAGAAACATCGTGACTTCCCGGTTTTGGATACTGATGGAAAATATGTCGGAATGATTTCCAGACGAAACCTGTTGAACATGAAGAAAAAACAGCTGATCCTGGTGGATCATAATGAGAAAACACAGGCAGTTGACGGAATCGGCGGTGCTGATATTCTGGAGATCATTGATCACCACAGAATCGGAAGTCTGGAGACTATGTCACCGGTATTTTTCCGTAATCAGCCGCTTGGATGTACTGCAACGATCATTTATCAGATGTATCGTGAGCAGAATGTGGAGATCAACAAAACCATCGCAGGACTGCTGTGTTCTGCAATTTTGTCTGATACACTGATGTACCGTTCTCCTACCTGTACACCGTTAGATAAGGCTGTGGCAGAGGAACTTGCAGGAATTGCCGGAATCAATACTGAGGAGCATGCAAAAGCGATGTTCCAGGCAGGAAGTGATTTCGGAAGCAAGACACCGGAAGAAATCTTCTATCAGGATTTCAAGACATTCAGTCAGAATGGTGTAGATTTTGGTGTAGGTCAGATCAGTGCCATGACACAGGATGAACTGGATCAGGTCAGAGACAAATTGCTTCCGTATTTGCGTGAAGCAATGACAGAAAGAAAAATCGAGATGGTATTCGTGATGCTGACCAATATCATTGAGGAGACAACCTATCTGATCTGTGAGGGAGAGCATGCGGATGAACTGGTGGAGAAAGCATTTCCGGTTCATAAAGAAGGCGCATACCATGTGCTGAGAGGCGTTGTATCCAGAAAGAAACAGTTAATTCCGATGTTCATGTCTGCAATGCAGGATCAGTAAAGCATTTTGAAAGAGATTTTTCGGAACTTTTCAGAAGATCCGGAAAGGATATGGATAGAACGTTTGAAAAAAACAGGAGAGTAATATGGAAAGAGAATTTTGGAAACCGGGAAATATGCTGTATCCGGTACCGGCAGTTATGATCAGCTGCAAGCGTCCGGAGGAGAGACCGAACATTATTACCGTGGCATGGGCAGGAACCATCTGCTCTGATCCGGCAATGGTGTCTATTTCCGTGCGAAAAGAGCGTTATTCTTATGATATTATCAAAGAAACCGGCGAGTTTGTGATCAATCTGACAACTAACGATCTGACGTTTGCTACCGATTATTGTGGTGTCAAATCCGGCAGAGAGGTAGACAAATTCAAAGAGATGCATCTGACTCCATGTGAGTCCAAAACCATCGCGGCACCGGGAATTGCAGAGAGTCCGGTCAGCATTGAATGCAAAGTAAAACAGATCATTGAGCTTGGTTCCCATGATATGTTTCTGGCAGAGGTGTTTGCAGTTTCTGTCAATCCAAAATATATGGATGAGAAGGGCAAATTCCATCTCAATGACATTGGACTGACTGCATATTCTCATGGAGAATACTTTGAACTTGGGAAAAAAATCGGTTCCTTTGGCTATAGTGTGAAAAAGCACAAATAAGGATAACTGCGTATTCAAAGAATCTGTAAACAGGATTTAAGCGTAATAGTAAAAAGCATATATAAAAAGAACGTATCATTTTCAATATAATGTCATGCAGACAAGAGGTTGAAATGTGATACGTTCTTTTTATTTGAGCAAAATGTCCATTAATGTTTCATAAATCGGGAAATGATTCTTTTTCCAGTTCTGACAGACCGCTTCTGCCTGCTGTCTGCCAGAAACATGCAAGGTCAGATCCACGATATCTGTCTCCAGATTCCGGATACGGCAGCGCACGGCATATCCTTCCCCGGGAACCTTATAATAATCGGCATAGACAGAAGTTTCCTGCTTCAGATCAAAATCATGCTCCACAAAATAAGTGCGGATATCTTCTTTGATGGCATCCGATATTTTTACATGGAAAAATCCAAGCGTCTCCTGTCCATACGGTGTAATCCGGTAACGGGTATTGTTATGAGTAGATTCTGCAGTGATCAACTGAGAAGAAATCAGGTCAGACAGAATCTCCTGAACCGTAAAATAATTCGTATATTCTTTTTCCAGAATAAAGTTCGTGATCTGTGTGTTGGTCAGTGGATATTCCACCTGATTTAACATATACAGAATCATCACACGATACATGGTATGTAAATCTGCCATAGCTTGCTTCCTTCTTTCTACGTAAAATCAGCGCCCTGATAAGTATCGCGTTCTCTGAGTCTTTTATGAATGGTGTTCAGCACCCGTTTCTTATCTGTGCTCCATAATGGTGCCACCAGAAGCTTGCGCGGACCATCGCCGGTAATTCTGTGGACGACCATAGATGGTGGGAGATGTTCCAGGCAGGTTACAATGAAATCACAATATTCTTCCATCGAAAAAAGCGGAAATGGATGCGCTGCATAATAATCAGCCAGATCTGTGTCCGATAACACATGCAATAACTGCAGTTTGACACCGGAAATCCCGGAATGTGCCACATAGTCGACGGTTTCTAATATCTGTTCGGTTGTTTCGCCGGGCAGACCGAGAATGACATGCGTGACCACAGCAATATTCCGATGTTTCAGCTCTGCAACTGCCTGTTCATAGCAGGAAAGAGAAAATTCCCTGCGGATAAAAGCAGCAGTTTCATCGTGAATAGTCTGAAGCCCAAATTCGATCCATACAGGTTTTATCTCATTCAATTCCGATAAAAGAGTAAGGATTTCCGGTGTGATACAATCCGGACGGGTGGCAACAGAGAGAACGACGATGTCAGGATGCAGAATTGCTTCCATAAATAGTGGACGGAGATAAGAAACCGGCGCATAGGTATTCGTATATGCCTGAAAATAAGCAACAAATTTGCGGCATTTTGTTTTGGCAGCGAGCTTTTTACGACCAGCTTCGATCTGTTCCGTCACAGACAGCAGACTGCTTTCTGCAAAATCACCGGAACCACCGCGGCTGCAGAAGATACAGCCGCGGGTCCCTTTTGTCCCGTCACGATTCGGGCAGGTCATGCCGCCATTTAAAGAAATACGATATACTTTTTCACCGAAAGTTTCTTTTAAATAAGTATCCAGCGAATAATAGCGGTTTGCATTCATAATCTTATGCTTCGATGTGAGATTTTACTGCCTGGCTGACAACATCTGCAACACGCGGATCAAACGGCTCCGGCATAATAAAATCTTCGTTTAATTCTTCGTCGCTGACAAGTCCGGCGATGGCTTTGGCAGCAGCGAGTTTCATTTCCTCTGTGATCTGACGTGCATGTCCTTCCAGAGCACCTTTGAAGATACCTGGGAATGCGATTACGTTATTTACCTGATTTGGAAAATCGCTTCTTCCTGTTCCAACGACTTTTGCTCCGGCAGCTTTTGCAACATCTGGCATGATTTCCGGAACCGGGTTTGCCATAGCAAAGAGGATAGCGTCTTTGTTCATAGAAGCAACCATTTCGGCAGATACGATATTCGGAGCAGAAACACCGACAAAAATATCAGCACCGCGCAGAGCATCTGCTAACGTACCGGTTTGGTTTTCTAAGTTTGTTACTTCTGTCATTTTCTGCTGCATCCAGTTCAGATCCGGATAATCTTTGCCAATGATACCAAGTTTGTCACACATGGTTACGTGTTTGAAACCATAGGTGAGCAGTAATTTTGTGATGGCAACTCCGGCAGAACCGGCACCGTTTACAACAACGCGGCAGTCTTCTTTTTTCTTTCCTGTCACGCGCAGACCATTGATGATACCTGCAAGGACAACGATGGCAGTACCGTGCTGATCATCGTGGAAAACCGGGATATCCAGCATGGATTTTAATTTTTCTTCGATCTCAAAACATCTTGGTGCAGAGATATCTTCCAGATTGATGCCGCCGAAAGTCGGTGCAATGTTTGCAACGGTACGGATGATCTCATCGGTATCCTGTGTATCCAGAACGATCGGAACTGCATTTACATCTGCGAATTCTTTGAACAGTACACATTTTCCTTCCATAACCGGCATAGCGGCAAGGGCACCGATATTTCCAAGACCGAGAACAGCACTTCCGTCGGAAACAACGGCAACGGTATTTGCTTTCATTGTGTAGGTGTAAGCAGCAGCAGGATCTTTTGCGATAACTTTACAAGGCTCTGCAACACCCGGTGTATAGGCAAGGGATAAATCTTCGCGGGTTTTTACCGCAGATTTTGCTTCAGTGGTAAGTTTTCCGTTCCACTGTTTATGTAATTCTAAAGCTTTTTCATTAATATCCATTTTCTTTGCTCCTTTGCATTCGTTTCCTGCCTATCATACCATCAAAAAAAAGACAAATCAAGGAATCGAAGATAAGGAAATGAAAAATGTGATTTATTTTAGGGGAACTTACGTAAAACTTGCTATTTCCCGGGTTCGATGTTAAAATCATAATTAATATTGGGATGTTAGGCGCATCCGTAAATGAATTGTAAAATAAATTGCATAAAACAGATAACAAACATATGGAGGAATTTTAGTGATAGATCAGAGTAAAATCAGAAATTTTTGTATTATTGCACATATTGATCATGGTAAATCTACCCTGGCAGACCGAATCATCGAGATGACAGGTTTGCTGACCAGTCGTGAGATGCAGTCTCAGGTGTTGGACAATATGGATCTGGAGCGTGAGCGTGGTATTACCATCAAAGCGCAGACCGTTCGTATTATTTATAAGGCAAAAGATGGGGAGGAGTATATCTTCAACCTGATCGACACCCCAGGTCATGTGGATTTCAACTATGAGGTTTCCCGAAGTCTGGCAGCCTGTGACGGCGCAATTCTTGTTGTGGATGCGGCGCAGGGTATCGAGGCACAGACACTGGCAAATGTATATTTGGCGCTGGATCATGATCTGGATGTTATGCCGGTTATTAATAAAATCGATCTGCCAAGTGCGGATCCGGAGCGTGTCATTGAGGAGATTGAGGATGTCATTGGACTGGAAGCACACGATGCACCGCAGATTTCTGCAAAAACAGGTCTGAATGTAGATCAGGTTCTGGAACAGATCGTGGAGAAGATTCCGGCTCCGACCGGAGATCCGAAGGCTCCGTTACAGGCGCTGATTTTTGACTCTTTATATGATGCGTACAAAGGTGTTATTGTCTTTTGCCGTATCAAAGAGGGAACCGTCCGCGTCGGTACACCGATCAAAATGATGGCGACAGGAGCAACGGCAGACGTTGTGGAAGTTGGTTATTTTGGTGCCGGTCAGTTTATTCCATGTGAGGAATTATCTGCCGGTATGGTAGGTTACATTACGGCTAGTATTAAGAATGTACAGGATACCCGCGTGGGTGATACGATCACAAATCGTTCCAATCCGTGTGCAGAGCCGCTTCCGGGTTACAAGAAAGTAAATCCGATGGTTTACTGTGGTCTGTATCCGTCCGATGGCGCTAAATATCCGGATCTGCGTGATGCGCTGGAAAAACTGCAGTTAAACGATGCAGCGCTTCAGTTTGAACCAGAGACATCTGCGGCACTGGGATTTGGTTTCCGTTGTGGATTCCTAGGATTATTACATTTGGAAATTATTCAGGAACGTTTGGAGCGTGAATACAACCTGGATCTGGTAACGACAGCACCGGGCGTTATTTACAAAGTACACAAGACAGATGGAACCGTGATGGATTTGACAAACCCATCTAACATGCCGGATCCGTCTGAGATTGACTATATGGAAGAACCGATGGTAAGTGCAGAAATCATGGTAACCAGTGAGTATATTGGCGCCATCATGGATCTGTGTCAGGAGCGCCGTGGTATTTATATTAGTATGGAATATATGGAAGAAACGCGTGCGCTGATCAAATACGATCTGCCGTTGAATGAGATCATTTATGATTTCTTTGATGCGTTGAAATCCCGTTCCAGAGGATATGCTTCTTTTGACTATGAGATGAAAGGCTACACCCGTTCTGATCTGGTAAAACTGGATATCCTTATTAATAAAGAAGAAGTGGATGCGCTTTCCTTTATCGTATTCTCTGGCAGTGCGTATGAGCGTGGTCGAAAAATGTGTGAGAAGTTAAAAGAGGAGATCCCGCGTCATCTGTTTGAAATCCCGATTCAGGCAGCAGTCGGTGGAAAAGTTATCGCCCGTGAGACTGTTCGTGCTATGCGCAAAGACGTACTGGCAAAATGTTACGGCGGCGATATTTCCCGAAAGAGAAAACTTCTGGAGAAACAGAAGGAAGGTAAAAAACGTATGCGTCAGGTCGGAAATGTAGAGATTCCGCAGAAAGCGTTTATGAGTGTTCTGAAACTGGATGATAAATAAGAAACAGGTTACGTTAATTTATATGCATATTCGTAAATGGCTGCGAGAATGATGTAAAATAGCGAATTTATTAGAGGGAACATATGAAAGAATTAGAATTATATTTTCATATTCCTTTTTGTGAACGAAAATGTGCATACTGTGATTTTTTATCTGCACCGGCTGATCCGCCGGTGCGGATTTCTTATATAAAGAAGTTACAGGAAGAAATTGCATATTATGGTCCACAATTTAAGGAATATCAGGTGAGCAGCATCTTTTTTGGCGGCGGTACACCAACGATTCTGGAAGGGTATCAGCTTGCTGCCATATTAGAGACGGTAAAGAAGTATTTTCATTTAGTGGCAGATGCTGAGATTACTGTGGAATGTAATCCGGGAACATTGACAGCAGGAAAGGCGGAAAAACTGGTGCAGGCGGGATTTAACCGGCTTAGTATGGGATTACAGTCCGCGGATGACAGAGAATTGCAGCTTTTGGGGAGAATCCACAATTTTGCGCAGTTTCTGGAAAGTTATGATCTGGCACGAAAAGCCGGGTTTGAAAATATCAATGTGGATCTGATGTCGGCGCTGCCGGGACAGACACTGAAAAGCTGGCAGAATACGCTGCAAAAAGTGACAGCTTTGCGCCCGGAGCATATTTCTGCATACAGTCTGATTATTGAGGAAGGTACACCGTTTTATGAACGTTTTGCGGAAGATGAGCAAATTCGGGAGGAAGGCGGGCATCCGAGACTGCTTCCAGAGGAAGATGTGGAACGTCAGATGTATGAACTGACGGAGGCTTTTTTGCATACGAAAGGGTATGAGCGGTATGAGATATCTAATTATGCGAAGCCGGGATATGAATGTCGGCATAACTGCGGTTACTGGATCAGAAAAGATTATCTTGGACTGGGACTTGGCGCATCTTCATTAGTGGAACATCAAAGGTTTCAGAACACGTCGAATCTGAAGGAATATTTGGAACAGGAATACATTTCAGCAGATCAGACTTGTTTGAATCAGAAGGGAATGGATGAACAAAATGAGTTGGATTGCCGATTATCCGGGAACGAAACTGTGTTGCCGAAGAAAAAAATCGTATTACAGCAAGAGTGTTGCAGAGAGCATCATATCCATATAGAAACATTGGACAAAAAATCCGAGATGGAAGAATTCATGTTTCTGGGGCTGCGTCTGATGGCAGGAATCTCCCGGCAGCAGTTTGAAACAACATTTCAGGTAACACTGGACAGTGTCTATGGTGAGGTACTTCGAAAATTAAAGAGTGAACAGCTGATCGAAGAAATGGCAGGCTATGTGCGTTTGACGGAACATGGTATAGATGTCAGCAATTATGTACTGGCGGAATTTTTGTTGTAATTCTTATTATATATAATGTGATATGTAATACAGAATGGCATTGAACAAGACAGAAGAATAAGTATAGAAGAAAGAAGAATAAGTATAGAAGAAAAAGGATTGATTTGTTACAAACGATTGTGGCAGATGAATCCTTTTTGCATGTGATAGATGCTGTTCAAAAGGATGATTTGAAAAAATATGAAAAAAATAAAAATAGATGTTGACAAAGAAAAACGATAGTGCTACATTAGGTAATGAAGATATTAGCACTCCAAACGGTTGAGTGCTAACAAGAAAAAAGCATCAATTACAGGAGCATGAAACACATGAGCGAAGGATTGGACGAAAGAAAAACGAAAATTTTACATGCAATCATTCAGACTTATCTGGAAACAGGTGAGCCGGTTGGTTCCAGAACGATCGCGAAAGCGTCTGATCTGAATCTCAGTTCTGCAACGATCCGTAACGAGATGTCAGATCTGGAGGAACTTGGATACATTGTTCAGCCGCATACTTCAGCAGGACGTATTCCATCGGACAAAGGGTATCGATTTTATGTAGATCACCTGATGGAGGAAAAAGATCATGAGATTTCCGATATGAAGGAATTTGTGATCGAGAAAACGGAGCGTATGGAATTTGTATTAAAACAGATCGCGAAGATGCTGGCAGCAAATACCAATTACGCGACAGTGGTATCCGCACCGCAGACCCATCACGGAAAAGTGAAATTCATTCAGCTCTCCACCGTGGATGAGGAACAGGTTCTGGCAACCATCATGCTGGATGGTAACATCGTAAAGAATAAGATCATCCGCACAGAGGAGACACCGGATCAGGAAACCATGTTGAAGTTAAACATTTTGCTGAACGGAAGTTTAAATGGTCTTGCACTTGAGGATATCAACCTTGGAACGATTTCCAGATTGAAAGAGCAGGCGGGTATCCACAGTGCCATGGTAAGCGATGTGCTGGATGCAGTTGCTCAGGCGATTCAGGAAGACGAAGACCTTGAGATTTACACCAGTGGAGCAACCAATATCTTCAAATATCCGGAGTTGAGTGATTCCGAGCGGGCAAGCGAGCTGATCAGTGCTTTCGAAGAAAAGCAGGAGTTCAAAGATCTGTTTACTGTCGACAAAGAAAACGGAAATCCGGGAACCGGCATTCAGGTGTACATCGGAAACGAAAGCCCGATGCAGGGAATGAAAGATTGCAGCGTGGTTACCGCCACTTACGATCTTGGAAAAGGAATCCGCGGAACCGTCGGAATCGTCGGACCGAAACGTATGGATTACGAAAAAGTAGTTGACAACCTGCGGACCTTAAAGGTTCAGCTGGATGACATATTTAAAAAGACAGATGAGTAGTCATTGAGAGATGATGAAAACGGAAAGGTGGGATTTCGATGGCAGAGGGTAAAAACATCAGTCCGGAAGAAATGGAAGAAGAAATTTTAGAAAATGAAGAAATAAATGATGCAGCTGAGGAAGAAACAGTAGAAGAAGCTGAGGAGGCTGCAGCAGAAGAACCGGAAGCCGGAAAAGAAAAAGGCTCTTTCTTCAAAAAGAAAGAGAAGAAAGATAAAAAAGATGAGAAAATCGAAGAGCTTACAGACAGAGTCAGAAGACAGATGGCTGAGTTCGATAACTTCCGTAAGAGAACAGAAAAAGAAAAGACCCAGATGTTTGAGACCGGTGCAAAAAGTATCGTAGAAAAAATACTTCCGGTTGTTGATAACTTCGAACGTGGTCTGGCAGCTGTCACTGAGGAAGAAAAAGGATCTCCTTTCGTAGAAGGTATGGAAAAGATCTACAAACAGATGATGACCATGTTGGAAGAAGCAGGAGTAAAACCAATCGAAGCGGTTGGTCAGGAATTTGATCCGAATCTGCATAACGCAGTAATGCATATCGAGGATGAGGAGTTTGGCGAGAACATCATCGCTGAGGAATTCCAGAAAGGTTACACATACCGTGACAGCGTGGTTCGCCACAGCATGGTAAAAGTAGCAAACTAATCAGTCATTAACGATTATTCGTTAAATATAAAAACAAGTTTATTTTTGAAACAATAGATAGGAGGACATAATTATGAGCAAGATTATTGGTATCGACTTAGGAACAACAAATAGCTGTGTAGCAGTTATGGAAGGTGGTAAACCGGTAGTTGTAGCAAATACAGAAGGAGCAAGAACAACACCATCAGTAGTAGCTTTTACAAAAACAGGTGAGAGACTGGTTGGTGAGCCGGCAAAACGTCAGGCTGTTACAAATGCAGAAAAAACAATCTCCTCTATCAAGAGAGAGATGGGTACAGATTATAAAAAAGAGATTGACGGAAAGAAATATTCTCCGCAGGAGATTTCCGCAATGATCCTTCAGAAATTAAAAGCAGATGCTGAGAACTACTTAGGCGAGAAAGTATCTGAGGCTGTTATCACAGTTCCGGCATACTTCAATGATGCTCAGCGTCAGGCAACAAAAGATGCTGGTAAGATCGCAGGTCTTGATGTAAAACGTATCATCAACGAGCCGACAGCAGCAGCTTTAGCATATGGTCTGGACAATGAGAGCGAGCAGAAGATCATGGTTTATGACCTTGGTGGTGGTACATTCGATGTATCTATCATTGAAATCGGTGATGGCGTTATCGAAGTATTATCTACATCCGGTGATAACAGACTTGGTGGTGATGACTTCGACCAGAAGATCACAGACTACATGATCGCTGAGTTCAAAAAACAGGAAGGTGTAGACCTTTCTACAGATAAAATGGCTCTTCAGAGATTAAAAGAAGCAGCTGAGAAAGCGAAAAAAGAGCTTTCTTCCGCAACAACAACAAACATCAACCTTCCGTTCATCACGGCTACAGCTGAGGGACCGAAACATTTCGATATGAACCTTACAAGAGCTAAATTTGATGAGTTAACACGTGATCTGGTTGATAGAACAGCAGTTCCGGTACAGAACGCATTAAAAGATGCTGGCTTAACAGCTTCTGAACTTGGTCAGGTACTGTTAGTAGGTGGTTCTACACGTATCCCGGCTGTACAGGATAAAGTAAAACAGTTAACAGGTAAAGAGCCAAGCAAATCCCTGAACCCGGATGAGTGCGTAGCAATCGGTGCTTCTATCCAGGGTGGTAAACTTGCAGGCGATGCAGGTGCCGGTGAAGTATTACTGCTGGATGTAACTCCACTTTCCTTATCCATCGAGACAATGGGTGGTGTAGCTACAAGACTGATCGAGAGAAATACGACAATCCCGACAAGAAAGAGCCAGATCTTCTCTACAGCAGCAGATAACCAGACAGCTGTAGATATCAACGTAGTACAGGGTGAGCGTCAGTTCGCTAGAGATAATAAATCCCTTGGTCAGTTCCGCCTGGATGGAATCCCGCCAGCACGTCGTGGTGTTCCGCAGATCGAGGTTACATTCGATATCGATGCAAATGGTATTGTAAACGTATCTGCAAAAGATCTTGGAACAGGCAAAGAGCAGCACATCACAATTACAGCAGGATCTAACATGTCTGATGACGAGATCGATAAAGCTGTAAAAGAAGCAGCAGAGTTCGAAGCTCAGGATAAGAAGAGAAAAGAAGCAATCGATACAAGAAACGATGCTGATTCCTTCGTATTCCAGACAGAGAAAGCTCTTGAGGAAGTTGGAGCAGGCGTATCTGATTCTGAGAAAGCAACTGTTCAGGCAGACCTGGATGCATTAAAAGCACTCCTTGAGGCGCATCCGGAAGCTGACAAGATGACAGATGCAGAGTTAGATGAGATGAAAGCTGCAAAAGAGAAATTAATGACAAGTGCTCAGCAGGTATTTGCTAAAATGTACGAGCAGGCACAGGCAGCACAGGGTGCAGCAGGCGCAGGTCCGGACATGAACGCAGGTGCTGGTCAGCAGGCAGCAGGCGGAGCAGATGATGATGTCGTAGACGCTGATTACAAAGAGGTTTAATCAGAAGTTAAACACATGCGGTTCATCGCAGTAAATGCAAATTGATAAATAACGCACCAGAGGGCGGAATGCCTTCTGGTGCATTGTTGGATTAATCTTCGAAGGAAAATTGCCCTTCGTGAGACCAGAAGATACAAAAATAGAGTAAAACATAAGGGATGGAGTTCAGATATGGCAGAACAGAAAAGGGATTATTATGAGGTGCTTGGTGTAGACCGTAGCGCAGATGATGCCACAATTAAAAAGGCATACCGCCAGTTAGCCAAAAAATATCATCCGGATGCAAACCCGGGAGACAAAGAAGCAGAAGCAAAATTTAAAGAGGCTTCTGAGGCTTATGCGGTATTAAGTGATTCAGAGAAGAGAAGACAGTATGATCAGTTTGGTCACGCTGCATTTGACGGTGGAGCAGGCGGCGCCGGAGCTGGTGGATTTGATTTTTCAGGCATGGATTTTGGCGATATGTTTGGCGATATTTTCGGCGATTTCTTTGGCGGCGGTTCCAGAAGAGGCGCATCCAATGGACCGATGAAAGGTGCCAACTTAAGAACCAGTGTCCGTATCACGTTTGAGGAAGCAGTGTTTGGCTGTGAGAAAGAAATTGATATGGTACTGAAAGATGAATGTACGACTTGTGGTGGAACAGGAGCAAAACCGGGTACTTCTCCGGAGACATGTACAAAATGTGGCGGAAAAGGTAAAGTTGTATTTTCCCAGCAGTCTCTGTTCGGCATGGTTCAGAACGTTCAGACCTGTCCGGAATGTAATGGATCCGGTAAGATCATCAAAGATAAATGTACTTCCTGCCGTGGAACCGGTTATACTTCCAGCAGAAAGAAAATCAAGGTTTCCATTCCGGCCGGAATCGATAATGGACAGAGTGTTCGTATCCGTGACAAAGGTGAGCCGGGTGTCAATGGCGGACCGCGTGGTGATCTGCTGGTAGAGGTTATCGTATCCTCACATCCGATCTTCCAGCGTCAGGATATGAATATTTATTCTACAGCACCAATTTCTTTTGCGCAGGCAGTATTAGGCGGCGAGATGAGAATCAGCACCGTACACGGCGATGTGCTTTATACTGTAAAACCGGGTACACAGACAAACACAAGAATCCGTCTGAAAGGAAAAGGTGTTCCATCTCTTCGTAACAAAAATATTTGTGGTGATCAGTACGTTACCCTGGTGGTACAGGTACCGACATCCTTAAGCGCAGAGGCAAAAGATGCACTGAGAGCTTACGATGCATTAGCAGGTGATTCCCTGAATACAGCGTCTGAAGAAGGTGTAAAGCAGGAGAAACATCACAAAAAGAGAGGTTTCTTTAATAAAAAAGAAGATTAGTTCTCATAAATAATTGTTACTGTAATTATCTGAAATAAGAAATTCAGAGGGAATCTGGATGATAGAAAACAGATGATGACAGAACTGAAAAACAGATTGAAAATAATATAGGATTACGGATGTATAATAAAACAGATTTAAAAAATAAATTAGAATCAATTCATCGAAAAAGTTATCCGGCATACAAGTCACTGAGGGGAAGCTATACCTTCGGTGACTTTGTGCTGTCTATCGATCATGTACAGGGCGATCCTTTTGCGGCACCGTCCTCCCTGCATGTGGAACTTCCGTTGGCAAAAGCGGGATTTCCAGAGAAATATTTTGAAGGAAGACATACAAAAACAGCGTTAGAGGATCTGATCTTACGCAAGTTTTCCAGAGCATTGGATCAGTACAGTTTTAAGGCAAAAGGTTCTGGAAAAAGCGGATTGATCTCTACTAGCAGACCGGGACCGGAAGTTATGCGCCGGACAGCGGTAGAATTTACAGAAAAATTGCTGATTGTGAGGTTTGAAGTTGGTTTTCCGGCAAATGGACGTACGATCAATGCGCAGGAACTGGAGAAAATCTTACTGGATTTTCTGCCGCAAATCGTGAAAAAGTGTCTGTATTATCAGGCGTGGGATAAGAGGCTGGTTCAGGAAGGTTTTGAACTGGCGGAAAATCAGCAGAAGATTCGTGAAGTGTTAGAAGAACGAAAACTGGTGGCATTTTGTGCAAATGGAAGTATTCTGCCACGAAAGAGCGGTGTGTCCAGCCAGCCGTTAAAAGATGCGGTGGCATTTGAGTCTCCAAAGAGTATGGAACTTGCCATTGATTTGCCATTTGGCGGCAGCATTTTTGGTATGGGAATTCCGGAAGGCGTGACGCTGATCATCGGCGGTGGTTATCATGGAAAATCCACGTTGCTGCAGGCTTTAGAACAAGGGGTATACAATCATGTGAAAGGTGATGGCAGAGAATATGTTATTACCAGAGTCAATGCGTTGAAGCTGCGTGCAGAGGATGGTCGTGCAGTCTCCAATCTGGATCTGTCCCTGTTTATTCATGATCTTCCAAATGGAAAGGATACGCACTGTTTTTCCACGGAGGATGCCAGCGGAAGTACATCACAGGCGGCAGGTGTTATGGAAGGAATCGAAGCGGGTACAAGTTGTTTTTTGATTGATGAGGACACTTCCGCAACGAACTTTCTTGTGCGGGATGCCTTTATGCAGCGTGTCGTCAGTGGAGAGCAGGAGCCGATCACGCCATTTATCGCCAGAGTGCGGGATCTGTATGAAAAAGCAGGAATTTCCACAATTCTGGTTGCGGGCAGCAGCGGTGCCTTTTTCCATGTGGCAGATACCATTATTCAGATGGACGCCTATCGACCGAAAGACGTGAAGGCCAAAGTACAGGAATTACTGCCGGAATATCCGTCGGTGGATTTTAAGTGCAATACAGAACCATTTGTACTTCCGTCTGAAAAGCGTATGTTTGAAATGGAGCGAAAGGCAAAACGACATGGCAGAGGAGACCGGGAAGAACGGATCAAGACAAAAGTAATGGGAACAGATGGATTTTCCATTGAGCATAATATGGTGGATCTGCGGTATGTGGAGCAGTTGATTGATTCCGAGCAGATGGCGGCTCTGGCAGCGATACTGAAATATATCGTGAAAAAAGGTGCGGTTTCTATGGAAATGCAGGTGTTGGTTGCGGAAATCTGCAGTCTGCTGGAGAAAAAAGGAATGACAGATTTTGTGGATGGAGCCCTTTCCTGCGGCTATGCATATCCGCGAAAAGAAGAAATTTTTATGATGTTGGATCGCTTCCGCAGAGGATAAAGTAGAAAAATGCACTGAAACATATTTTTGCAAAGAAAAAGTGGAATTATTAAATTTTCTATCAAAATTTTCGGTCAGACAAAAAAACTCTTGTCGAATGATAGGGTTATAGGGTAATATAAAAATATCTATGCATTGATGAGTCCTGTTTCTACGAGATTTGAAATGAAAATCCCGGGATTTCAGGACTAATCGGTATGTTCGGAACTATGAGAGCGCATAGCATTTTGTGAAAATATAGGAACTTATGCTGAGCAGAGTGATGTGCGAAATCTCATGTGCACTTAATATGAAATAATAAAATATGGAGGAATATGTACGATGAAATGGGATAAATATACAATTGAAACCACCACAGAAGCGGAAGATTACATCAGCAGTACGCTGGCAGATCTTGGTATCGAAGGCATTGAAATCGAGGATAATGTACCGTTGTCTGAATCTGATACTTCTAAAATGTTTATTGATATTCTGCCGGAACTTCCACCAGATCAGGGCATCGGTTATGTCAGCTTTTATCTGGAATCCGGAGAGGATCACAGCGAGAAGTTAAAAGAAGTGGCAGAAGCACTGGAAGAAATGCGCAGCTATGTAAATATCGGAAGCGGCAAGATCACAAGCAGCGAGACAGAGGATATCGACTGGATGAATAACTGGAAAGAGTTTTTCCATTCCTTTACGATTGATGATATTCTGATCAAACCGACCTGGGAAGAACTGGATCAGGCCGATCAGGACAAGATTCTGATTGAGATCGATCCTGGCATTTCCTTTGGAACCGGTAAACATGAGACCACACAGCTTTGTATCCACCAGCTTCGTAAATATATGAAAGCAGGCGATGAAGTGCTGGACGTAGGATGCGGAAGCGGAATCCTTTCTATCGTCAGCCTGAAACTTGGTGCAGGACATCTGACCGGTACAGATATTGATGAGGATTGCATTACCTCTACTTATGAGAATTTTGAGGTAAACCACCTGAGCAGAGAACAGGGTGATTTTTACGTAGGAAACCTGATTGATGATACAGAACTTCAGGAAAAAGTCGGAACAGAGAAATATGACGTTGTTGTTGCAAATATTCTGGCAGACGTTATTATTCCGATGGCACCGGTCATTCCGGCACGTCTGAAAAAAGATGGTGTATTCATTACTTCCGGAATCATTGACTTTAAAGAGAATGAAGTAAAAGAAGCGATTGAAAAAGCTGGCATGACGGTTCTGGAAGTGACACATCAGGGTGAATGGGTCAGCATTACAGCGAGGAAATAAGCATGTATCAGTTTTTTGTGGATGATTGCCAGATTGGTAAAGAATACGTGACCATCACTGGAAGTGATGTCAATCATATCAAAAACGTACTGCGTATGCGTCCGGGTGAAAAAATCCGGGTCAGCAGCAGCTCACGGGATATGTTTTGTGAGATTGCGGAACTGACTGATGATTTCGTGCAGGCAGACATTCTGGATGAGGAAGCGTCGGATACGGAGCTCCCGTCACAGATTTATCTGTTTCAGGGACTGCCAAAGGGCGATCGTATGGAGTATATCATTCAGAAATCGGTGGAACTTGGCGTGCACGAGATCATTCCGGTGGCAATGAAATATTGTGTTGTAAAACTGGATGCAAAAAAGGCCGGCAATAAAGTAAAACGTTGGCAGGCTATCAGTGAGAGTGCGGCAAAACAGTCCAAACGCAGCAAAATTCCGGAAGTGCATACCGTAATGAGTTTCAAAGAAGCGGTAGTGTATGCAAAGCAGCAGGATATGATTTTGGTTCCTTATGAAAATGAACGCGGTATGGAAGCAACCAGAGAAGCGTTAAAAAAGGTAAAGCCGGGACAGTCTATCAGTGTGTTTATCGGTCCGGAAGGCGGTTTTTCTGAGGAAGAGATTGAACTTTTGCGGCAGGATGCTGAGGTGCTTTCCCTTGGAAAACGAATTTTGCGCACGGATACGGCAGCAATCTGCACCATGTCCATGCTGATGCTGGAACTGGAAGAAAAAACGGAGGGAGAATGCTGACAATGGAAGCATATCTGGATAATTCAGCCACCACGAGATGTTCGGAGGCGGCAAAAAATAAAATGGTGGAAGCGCTGACGGTGGACTTCGGAAATCCGTCCTCTATGCATATGAAAGGTGTGGAAGCGGAAAAATATGTCAAAGAGGCAACCACAGCTATCGCAAAAACCCTGCGTTGTCAGGAAAAGGAGATTGTATTCACTTCCGGTGGAACAGAGTCCAATAACCTGGCAATCATCGGGACAGCACTGGCAAACCAGCGTGCAGGCAAACATATCATTACCACCAGCGTAGAGCATGCATCCGTGAAAAATACCATGCGTTTTCTGGAAGAAGAGGGATTTGAGATCACTTATCTGCCGGTAGACGCAAACGGTCAGATTTCACTGGAACGGTTGCAGCAGGAGCTGCGGGAAGATACGATCCTTGTTTCCATGATGATGGTAAACAATGAAATCGGTGCCTTAGAGCCAATCGAAGAAGCTGGAAAAATCATCAAAGATCACAATCCGGCTACGGTATTTCATGTGGATGCGATTCAGGCTTACGGAAAGTTTCAGATCATTCCGAAACGGATGCATATCGATCTGCTTTCTGTCAGCGGACATAAAATTCACGGACCGAAGGGCATTGGATTTTTGTATATCAAAGATAAGACAAAGATTCGTCCGATTTCCTTTGGCGGAGATCAGC
>NZ_JRFU01000107.1 GCF_003122485.1 Eubacterium ramulus | reverse complement strand
TTTATATCAAGAGTTCTCCAAAGGAGAACTTTCCTATAAAGTAAAAAAAGAGCATTTTCTTAAATCTGACTTTTAAGAAAATACTCTATTATATTCAATATTCTTTTTTCTGTGATTGACATACATTCAATTACAGACTATATTTAACATTTATTATCATACATTAACATTTTCAACGTAAAAATAGATTGCTCCGCATTAATGTACATATTTCCATGAAACTTTTCTAATGCCATCTGAATTGATGATAATCCTATTCCATGATTCCCTATATCTTTCTTAGTACTTATGATATGATGCTTTTCATTATACGCCAACGCTTGATCATAAGGATTTTGAATGATAATACATAGACAAGATTTTTTGTAAAATATCGATAATTCAATATATTTTTTACTATTATCTGCATTCTTAGACACTGCTTCTATTGCATTGTCTAATCCATTACCAATAATAATACATAAAGCATCATTATCAAACGGTAAATTCTCCGGGATTTCAAAATGCGTTTTAAAAACTATGTGTTGATTGGTCGCATAATTTAGCTTGTAATTTATCAATGAATCTAACACTCCATTTCCAGTATTTACTACTGGGACAAAAGGCTCCGCAATATGAAGGTATTCATGAATATATTTCATAATTTCTGTACAGTCATTTTTCTGAGCCAAATTTTGTATATATATGATTTTATTTTTAAAATCATGATACTCACGCTTTAGTGTTTTCAAAGAGTGCTCATTTCCCTGAATCTGTTTTAAAGTATTCTGTATTTGTTGTTCGTATATAATATGAGCACGCTCAAGTTCTATATATCTGGACATTTGCTGATAAATATGAAAAATGCATATATTTACCAATAACAGTAACACTGCCGCAAACATAGAATTAACATGTGTATTTCCATTTTTGTTATCAGCTTCAAAAATCAAATAAATAATCAAACTACTGATAAGTGGAATACTCATCATAAAACTCCAATATTTAACCGGTAACTTTGAGAAAGAACCTTTTACAAATATTCGCGAAATATATGTTAATAATGCGATCAAAAGCATTTTAGATATAATACTTCCCGTTAAATAAAAAACCTCTTGCGGATAATGCATTCCCTGTAAAATTATATATACAATTACCTCTATCAATGCAGCTACTATATTCCAAAGAAATGTAAGTAAAGCAATTTTTAAAACAGACGCATGATATAAAGCATAACATGCACATCCCATAAAGGCCGTCTGCAAAATAAAATTGAGTAGATATTTTGCACCTATCCAATTTAGGAAATAAAAGTTTAAGAAAAACAAGATACACCATATACATATCCTGAACACCATGCTAAGTTCTCGTTTTTCATCAAAAAAAGAGTTAAAAAACTCTCCAATAATCCAAAAATATATAATATATTGTAAGAAGGTTACTATGTATTCCATTACAATCTTTCCATAATTCGTAAATACTGTTCACGAACCATTTTTCTTCTGTTTTCACTTATTTTTAAATATGTACCATCATATAAATTCACTTCCGAAAAGCTCAATGCTTGAATATAATGTAGGTTCACGAAAAAGGATTGATGTATCCGTAAAAAATTGTGCTGTCCTTCTTGAAATTTATTCTCTATATCATTTAACTTTCCACTTTGATACATATCACCATTTACTGTATGAATAATTATTGTATGTAGTCGGCTTTCAAAATATATAATATCCTTGACTAGAATTGAAAATCGTTTATGTTTTACAAAAATGAATAAATCTTTTTCTCAGATATAATCTTTTTCAATGCCAGCTCCAGATATTCATTAAATCGAACTTGATCAATAGGCTTCTGTACAAATCTTAATGGCTCTACTTCAAATAATTCTTGACAATATGAAGTATATGCTGAAATGAATATGATAACCGTATCATAAGATTTTTCTCTCATTTTACGTGCAACAGTTATCCCATCCACACGCATTTCAATATCCAAAAATGCGAGATCATATACACAAGTTGTTGAACATCCATTTAGAAGTGTACTTCCATCAAAATAAACATCAATATTATACTCAACATTTTTGTGTTTCATAAAACTGGTAATTAAATTTTCAATTTGAGTTGTTGTAAATACATTATCATCACATATTGCTATATTAATCATTTTCTTCCGGTGAAAGAGCATCTATAAGATCTTCTATGAGTGCTTGTTTTTTAACTGGCAAAGCTGCATATCTGGCATATGTCTCAACAAATTTTTGATTACTATATGCTTCGGAAACATCTACTTTATATCTAAAATCAGTTTCACAAAGTAAGTAATCCACAGACACTTTAAAGAAATGTGCCAATGATTTCAATAAACTGCTTGTTGGTTCGCTTTTCCCCGATTCAATTTTGCTAATTTGATTCTGAGAACATCCTATCGCCATTGCCAATCCCTGCTGTGTTAATTTCTTTTGCGTGCGTAATTCCTTAATACGATTTTTCACCATTCCCGTCTCCTTTTAACCCTAAGTGTATAAAAAAATCCGTTCTGTGATACTCCAATTAGTTATAAGGAAAACCCATTTGCTATATATTCATGCAAAAATGTCATTTTTATACTTAAAAATGATTGATAGAATTGCTCATACCCGTTATATGGTATTCTTTTCAAAAAGGAGGATTTACATTATGAAAAAAAATGGGAAAAAAATTTTACTTCATTCAACTGCTGCTGTTGCAGCTATGACCTTAGATGGATTTTGCTGGTTTGTTTTCCATCAGCCAAAAACCCCATCCTGTTTATTGGAAGAGAAGCATAAGAAATGTACAAAAAAATATATGAAAAACTAATTCGCACTGAAAACTACACTGAAAAAGAACTGGAAATTGTCTTATATGGTATCCATGCCATGATCGAAATCGGAATAACTTTTATAATATGTTTTTTCATTATGTTCATAACACATAGCTATATAGAAGGACTTCTTTTCTTTTCCGTATTTATTCCTCTACGTTCTTTTGCCGGAGGATTTCATTTCGATAATGCATGGATTTGTACAATAATATCCACACTGTATTTTTTCTTGATAATGGAAACATCACACTTTACCGTTGTTAATTGTAAAATTTCCTATATATTAGGAATATTAAGTATGATAGCAATTTTGTGTATTTCTCCCGTTATCAATGATTCCAGACCAATTTTACCAGGAGAGTACCATACATTTGGAATTCGTTTAATGCTTTCCATCTGTTGTATCTTTGTAGCGGAATCCATACTTTATTATTTGAATAGCCAACATTACCTATGGCTAATTACACTTGTCCTGCTATCAATGATCTGTATATTGTTTTTGGGTAAAATCAAGTGGAAATCCCTTAATAAGCACAATTCCTACTTTAGAAAATTTTGTTTCTATATCAGATTAAAGTCAATATCATAGTAATTTACATTATATAAAGAGAAATGGAAAATAGTATACTATTTCATAGAAATGCTATGGTAAATCATAACCAGCTTTAAGAATCCACAAAATATAATTCAATAGACAGACAAAAAAGGCAGTTATTCTCTGATATGAGTAAATAACTGCCTTCTATGTATGAAATTTGATCACTATTTGAATCGGAGCAATAACTTTTTCTCCACACTGTACAACAGCTTTCAATATCTTGCTCCCTACCTAGACCGAATACATCGAACTCTTCCAATTTTTTCCTGATCTATGACTGATATTCTTTATATACGTCAGTTTTTTACATATGGAAACTTCATAAACCAGGGCAAGTCCAAAATGCGTATAATCTGTGGGTTTTGGATCTCGCCAAACGTCTCTTTCAGAGCTGTATGCAGTTCTTCCGGAAATACGTTTGAGTGAAATGGTGACTCAAACAGCTCCTCTAGGTTCATGGATGCCTTCGCTTCATGCGCCACTACAAAGGGAATCTGAAGCTCCTGTCCGGATGCTTCCCGAACCTCTCGCTTTTGGTCCACGCGGTATTTTCCCTTCCGGACGCTGGCACCTGTGGCAAAGTAAATCTCTGCCATCTCCTGGAAATCCCGATAAAGTTCTGATGGTGTAAATTCCAATCCATGAAAATCCTTGGGAAAGCAGATTCCCGGTAGATATAACGGCTTCCCATCCACCCGCAGTTTCAGGCAGTCTGTAAGCAGCTCTTTTAGATTCGTTGGCAGTTCACACAAATTTGGTAACATATTTTCTGTCCGGAATCGGTAAACATACATCCGATGATCCTGATCCATATGGTTCTTTTCCAAAAGGCGTTGCATATCCGGCTCCGTCAACTGATGAAAATACTTCTGCATGTCTTTCGCCTTTTTTCCAAGTGACAATTGCCCCCACTCATGGATCGTCATACCAATCCACTGAAAAAATTCCTGGTCGATTACCACAAACTGCACTTTCCCCAGTTTTTTAGGATAATGCGCACTCTGCCTTGCCATTTGCATTTGTATGATTGCGGCATCTGCACTGGAATGTACATTGTTCATCCAGTTCCATTCATCCTTGGTAGCCTCTGGATATAAAATATCCCAGATCTCATTTGTGTAACGCATAATTGGTAATGTGTACTGTTCCATTTTCGCACCTATTTGCAGGATATTCCTGCATCCTTTCTCATCTGTCTACTTATATATACGGATTTCGAGCACCTTTCATAACAAAAAAATGCGAAAAAAAATCCTGACCTCAATAAACGAAGCCAGGATTTCACTGTTTTTATCTTTTCTTCCTACCTACTGTTCTTTCGGCAACTGTGGCTCAGCAAGCCATTCCTGCACCATGGAAACATCTGCATTTAACGCTTGGGCAATCTGCTCCACTGGCAGGCCAAAGTCATTTAATCGATTCGCCATTTCCTTTTTTTCTTCTAGTGCATAGCCTTCTGTATATCCTTCTACATAACCTTCCGCATATTCCTCTGCATATTCCTTGGCATATCCCTTTGCACGTCCCTTTGCATAGCCTTCTGCACGTATCTCTTCTATCTCTCGGCTCATTTTCTATTACTCCTCCTTTAACATGATAGGCTCTGATCGTTATATTATCAGAGCCTATATCTTGTTATTTCTGGCTATTCATCCATTTACTAGAATTATTTCACTGGGGAAGTTTCTCCAGAAAGCCATTCCTGAATCATTTGAACACTTACCTGCACTGCCTGAGCAATCTGCTCCAATGGCATCCCCATCTTATATAAATTGTTTGCTGTTTCCATTTTGTCTTCCATTCGTCCCTCTTCACGAATTTCTTCCAACACTTTACACATATGCGTGACTCCTTCCTCTGACTCTTTTAACTCGTATATCCTTTTTGCTAATACACCGTCCTGCATATCAGATGCCGCCTTGCAGTGAAAATCATGCATCAGCCGTCCAAGCTCTGTATCCTCATGCTTGCTTGAATCCACATAAATAATGTGGGCTTCATCTCCAAATTCTGCCCCATTTTCTTTTATGATCCGATCCACGTGAGCAATCGGTAATCTGTAACCAAGCGTATCATCCTGTGTGACAAATATAATATATGTTTCGGGAAGTTTATCAAAAAACTCTCCCGGATTCAATACATTCATATCCATTAATCCTAAATGATATCTGGCACGTTTCGGGATTGCTCCCTCATCTTCCTGCTGGATTTCTACATTAAACAGGCGACCATCCCCCGACTTTGCTACACAGTCAAGAACAGCACTCCTGCCATGTAAGTTTTTGTAATCCACCTGAACCTGGTTATCAAGAACGGTCAACATGCTGTCATTCATAATGATACGCAATATGTATTCACAGCATTCCTTATCTTTGAGCACATTCCTTGCCAGAATGTCGCTCATCATGGTGAGATTTTTAATCTTCTCAATGTAGCGCACTTTGCGTTCTTCAAATGTTTCCATCTTATAGCTCATCGGTGTACTTCACCTCCCAACTATTCCCATGAAATCCATTTGTCTTTGAGACTATTTTACACATAATCACTTCTTCTTTCAAGTTCTCTACCTCCTGTTTTCATTTGAATTGTAAGTATTTGTTCCAGCCCTCCTTTCCATGCCTATATACTTATATACGGATTTAACGGGCATGTAGTAACAAATATTTACAATTTTCTACAAAAAAGTTTCTGCAAATCACATTCCGGTTCCAAGATCAACCTATTTTGACATGACCCGTACCTGCAATTACTTCTTGTTACGTTTTTTTGTTTCCTCAATTTCAGCTTTATGCCGTTTGAGCCACGCATCCGCTTCCTCTTTCGTATATGGTTCGATACTTTCATCTACGACGTACTTTTCATAAAGGAAATATTCCCCTGTTTTTTTGGAATAAGATTTTAACACTGTGGTAAAAAATACATCCATTCTCAATACGCGCAACTTCTTTTGCAGTCTCGGTGCAATATACTTTTCCTTTTAATACTTTCTTCATCAAAAATTTCCTTTCCAATATTTAAAGTGCTGCTTCTGTTTTGCCTAATGAAACCGGTAAAAGAACATAGAGATAATCCATCCCTTTGATCAGACAAGGATCATTTGCACCACCCAAACTCAAGTCAATGGTTTCATCCTCTACGGCCTGCAAGATCTCCATCAGATAGCGGGGATTATATCCTATTCTTAGCAGTCCACTTTCCCCTTCCGTTACGGCATTGATCGACTCTGACATTTCCCCTGCTGTGGTCGCAGCTTCCAGTGTCACTTTATTCTCCGCAACCTGTACGACCAATGGCTTCTGCACCTTATCTGCCAGCAGCAGCAATGCCCTGGAAACACTGTCCTTTAACTGTGTCTTATCGATTCTGATCTTTCTGTTTGTCTTATCCTGCAGGAATGCAGAAAGATCAAAATATTTTCCATCAACCAGCCGCATAGATGCCCAGACATCTGGCATCAGAAAGCAAGCCAGATGCTCCGTTACACACAGATCTACTTTCTGTTCCTCATTATTTAACAGCTTGGCGATCTCTTTTAATGGGATTCCCGGAAGATTTAATTCCATTTCCTCCGTCTGTACCTCTAGCGCCCGGATTGCGATCCGATGACCATCCAGTCCGGTCAGACGCATCTGCCCTTCCTCACACTTAACATGTACCACCGACAGCATTTGATTCACTTCTGTGACCGCAATGGAAAATAGTACCCCATTTAAGGCATCTTTTAACATTCCCTGCAACACGCTGCAACTTACTTCCATTTCTGTCAGATCCGGAAGTCCTGGGAAGTTCTCGACATCGCTGACTGGCAGCTTGATCTTCACCTTTTTCCCGGATATCACAGCCATTTTTTCATCCGATTGAATTACCACATTACCGTCAGGCATTTTTCTGGAAATGTCTGCCAGTGATTTTCCATCAATCGCACAGCATCCTTCCTCTTCTACCGTTCCGTCTACCTTCACCCGTAATCCAATCTCCAGGTTAGTAGCTTCCAGCAGGATTTCATCCTCTTTCGCTTTGATGATGATGCATTTTAAAATCGGCCTTGTGCTATTCCTACCATTTATACCTTTGAGCGCAATACCAACTTTCTGCTCCAGCTCACCATTTTGAATTGTGATCTTCATTTTTTCTGTTCCTCCTTCGTTCCTCTTTTTGGGAATACGAAAAAGCAGAGCATGATGCCCTGCTTTCCGGTATCCGAATATTTTCTTTTTAATATAAACAGGATTGCTCCTGTTATATCCACTTGGGTTTGTTTGCAAGGAACCTTGCTTTTTACTGACTGAGCTTATTGTCTGCTACTGACACCGCTCCTGACTGAATCATTCTGTCTCGAATGTATTATTGACTCTTAATAGATATATACGTTGATTTGAACTGGGAGGAAACTTAACACTTATTCGACGCAAAAAAGTGACAGAAGTTTTTTATCTCCTGCCACTTTTTGTCGTATTTTCATATGATACTTTCACTACTTTACGTCTGCTATTATCTGTTCCAGGCTTCTCAATGCCCCCTGCTCTTTTTCATCTGACAAGTAGCTGTCTAACTCATCCTTTGAGAATTGTCGAACCTGGTAGAAATACTGCTGTGCACAGCTATAACTTATAACACAAGCATCTGCATCTGTCACAAAGATATAATTTACAATTCCTGTTCCTAGCATCTGCTTTTCATCCCGCATATATTCGATCCGTTTTGCAGTCCACACAGCATTTTCTCCCATATATGCATGCGCCATCTTCTCTGCATCCAAAGAAAGTCCCTGGTACTGTGCTGCATCTTCCGCTATTTTTTTGGAATAATTTGAACCAGTGTCTTTTTCCGCTGAAACAGTCTTTATTTCTCCATTCTGCAGATTTACGGATACCATATAGGAAATACCTGCCGCTTCATCCCGATAAGTAATATGATCTGTTGTAAATGTCTCTCCATTTGCGTCTAATGCCTGATCATGCTCTGTATCAACTGCAAGCGTATCCGTATCAATCCCATATAACTGCTCCAACAAAGTAGATGCTTTTTCTAATGCTTCCTCTTGGGTAATTTCTGTCACATCATCTGCTGAAGCATTGGTCACATCTGCATCTTTTTGTCCCTGTGCTGTCACACTGTAATCCCGCTTTGCATAAAAATCGATCAATTCCAACATCTGCTCATCATTCAATGCTTTCTCTGGCAGATAAAAGGTACTGTTCTGAGCCAGAAAACAGATCTGATCTGATACAATTTCAGATTTATCCGAAATCTGCAAAATGCTTCCATCTGGGAATAAACCTTCTGCCTGGTATTTCTCTGCCAGTTCATTCAGCCGCTTTTGCTCCTTTTGTGATAACTCTCTGGAAAATGTATCTGCATCCGCTTTGGCAGCATCCGTCCATAAATCTTCCTGCTCCTTTTCAGAGGTCTGCTCCGCACGCTGTTTTGCATAATTCATTCCAGCACGCACGCCACCAGCGCCACAAACTCCAACGCATAATATAACGCAAGCTGCTGCAATCATTTTCTTTTTTCTCTGTTTTTTCTTATTCATATGCATTTCCCCTTCACAACATTTTTTGATTTGCTCCTGTACCATTGCCTGGTAATCTTCCGGTAAAATCACCGGATGCTCCTTTACATGCTCCCGAATCTCTCGATCCATTTTTTCATCAGATAACATGTCCACGCTCCTTTCCGTCCTCTATCCATTTTGCCAGCTGTTTTCTCCCGGATGAGAGCCTTGTTTTTGTCGTTCCTTCCGGAATATCTAACAGTGTACTGATCTCCCTTACCGAAAATCCCTCATAATAATAGAGAACCATGACAACACACACATTTTCCGTCAGTTCCAGAATTACTGACCATAAATGGTCTTCCGCTGTTTCTGGTTCCTGCTCGTATTGTTCCGGATCAGCAAAAAGCACAACTTTCTGTCGTTTCGTGATCGCCGAACGGGATACATTGATCAGAATCTTCATCAGCCAGGATCTTGCACTTGTACGTTTCCTGAGACTTGTCCTGTTTTCAAATGCACGCACGATACATTCGCTCACTGCATCCTGGGCATCCGCCTGATTTTTCAGTATGGAATACGCCAAGACATACATTTCCTTTTGATTTTCCAAGATCAGCTTCGATAATTCTTCCTTATTCATTACACTCATATAAGTTCGTCCACCAATTCTCTACTATAATTTTCCGTTACATATATAAGACAGTTGAAACCTGCAAATGGTTTTCTAAAATTTACATCAAGTCGAATATGCATGTTATCTGCATCTTTTTATAAAGAAAAATTGCAGAGAGCAAAACCCTCTGCAATAATCAATCGTTTTTCTTAATCCCAATGATATACATAGGATTTGCTCACCCATCCGTAGGTTCCTGTTTTAATCCGCTGTACACGATGCCAATTTAATCCGGCACTTCCATATGCAGACCAGTCAATCCAGATCAGTTCTCCATCATACATGAGTTCAAGAATCGTTGCAGATGTACTTGGAGATTTTCTTAACCGCACTCCATTATTGATGATCTCACCATTCGCAGTATGTGTTGTCACTCTTGCCAAACTACGATTATGTTCCACATCCGTTGATAAAATCTGTATCTCACAGTTTTGTACATTATCTGCTGGAGCATTTCCTGTTTCCGCTGCATACGCAATACCTGGTACACTTAAAAATAATGTTGCCAATATACAACAAAATGTTCTCATAACTTTCTTTTTCACAGCTTCCTCTACCGCCTTTCTAACGCTTTACTCTTATATAAAAAATTTTCTTTGCTACATTTTTTAACCTGGCTCTCACAACCTCTTTAAAATGTTGTGGGGCGCTAAATGGATCTTTGCCAGACCACATCTGGATTATCTTATTTTCACTATTTGTTTCCATCCATAGATTCCCATTTTATGCTGTTTCCTTATTACAGAGTTTTCCATTTTTCATTTCAAATACTTCATCGCATAATACCTGAATGTCTTCCTTGTTATGGCTCGCAATCAATACAATCTTTCCAGTTTTTCTAAATTCCAAGATCAGCTTTCGCATATCTTCTATGCCGCTCTCATCCAACCCATTCATAGGTTCATCTAAAATTAGTATGTCCGGATCTTCCATGATTGCCTGTGCAATCCCCAAACGCTGTTTCATACCAAGTGAATATTTTCCTACATGTTTCTTGGAATTCGGATC
Source organism: Eubacterium ramulus (assembly GCF_003122485.1). GTDB lineage: Bacteria > Bacillota > Clostridia > Lachnospirales > Lachnospiraceae > Eubacterium_I > Eubacterium_I ramulus_A. The sequence continues at coordinate 9,005 of NZ_JRFU01000107.1, read as the reverse complement.
TAACCCAACGCGCTTGATTGCCTCTTTTACATCCTCTTTCGATATTTTTCCGGCAATCTTTGCCAGATATACTAAATTTGACAATCCACTTTCATGCCATAAAAATCCCGGATTTTCAATCAATGCACCTAAATTCTCCGGAAAGTCTACATCTTTTCCTATTTTTTTTCCGCGAACAATGATCTCTCCAAGATTGGGATACATATAACCACAGATCAGTTTGAACAAAACTGATTTGCCAGAGCCATTCCGTCCTACAAATCCATAAATATGATCATCATATAATTCAAGATTAATATCCTCTAAAACATTTTCACCTTTGAAGGCTTTACTTACATGTTTAACCTCAATGAACTTTTCCATCACTGATCCTCCTTAACAACAATACTTTTCCTCTTCTGGATACTAATATTAACAGACTGCAAATCACCAGTAATTGAATGACTGCTACCACCATAACAGAAAAGCCTCCATCTCCATAATTTTGTCTGATATAATAATACATTCCCCAGGAAAATGGACTGTGTGCTGGTGTCAAATGTTGCGTAACTACCATAAATTTTGCGGCCGTTTCTAAAACTACTGCCAAGATACTTGCAACAATCATATTTCCACTTATCATTTTGATCCAAATAGAAAAAGCTAATAAGAACACCGAATGTAACATAATCAAAAACAGCGGTAATGCTATCTGCTTTGTTAAATGATTACCCATGATAATACATGCACATCCACTCACGCACAAATACAAAATTACTGTTTGTAAAATAAGTGTTCCATATGTATGTAACCACCATCTCTGTACTTTTTGGTAACGATACGCGTATAAAAATGCCTGATCTAACATATTTTCACAATGCCATAGTTCCAAAGCATAGACAGGCATAAAAAGCAACAGCCATTGCACAATATCCATCCCATAAAATCCATCATTTTCCGGTGTCCATCCCGGTCCGGACAGCAAATCTGTAAAATCTAATGCCGTAATGCCTAAAAAAAATGTTAATCCAACCGTAATCACAATCGATAATAAAAATTTTTTATTCATTATTTTCACTGCTTCCTAACATTCTAAAATCTGTATGGACTACGACAAATTTTCCTAACATATATACAATATAAATACTAACAACGAAATAAATATAGGAATGTGCCAAAGTAAGTCCATAATCACCTAAATGGTTCGACAAAATAGCATTATTAAAATGTAACCATGGTCCCAAAAATGTGAACCGATCCAAGGAAGAAATAAGCATTGTAATTACATGAAGAACTCCAACAGTAATCGTGCCAAAAGCAGTATTTGAATACATATTCAAAGCAAATAGTATTCCAGCTAAAAATACACTATATAAAACCATAAGCAAAAACGTATGTATCATCGCTGACCATGGACTGTATTGACTCAGTAACAACGGTGATGGAATCGATAAATTATTTCGGAATGAACTTGCCCCTGCATAACTCTGTATAGCCTGACTCCATATATTATTCATATAGGTTTTTCTTATTAAAATCACTGCACTTAGGAGTGCCAATATAAAATAGTATAGTATAGCCTGAATTACGATATACAACCACATCGCATCATACCAATTCTTTCTTCCTGTACGATGAATCTTCAAAAATGAATCGGAATAGATAAATGGTGCATCCGATATCACGATAATAAATCCGAAAACGACCAAGGAAATATTTCCATACATACCAAAATGTTGAATAAACGCTTCCCACAAATTTCCTGTATGTGTTCCTAAAAAATGATAATAATTCACAGACGTAACAGCTATTGATGCTATTCCAACTAGATAACCTGCAACACATCGCTTCCGATATGCTACTGTCTGCAACTGATACCAGAGCAGCAAGAACATTGTTTTAAATTTTCTCATGTTTTTTCTGCCTCCTGAATAAAAACCATATCGCCAAAACTACCCCTACAATATAAATTGCAAACAAAAGGTATGGTCGTATCAATGAATCGTTATAATCGTAATCGTATCCAATCATAAAAATCGGGCTCACTGCATGAGGTAATGCAATCCACAAAATCTGATAGATTACAAATGGCAAAATATAGACAATATATTTGTTTCTTATAACCATTGAAAGCAGAAGTGCCAATTCAGCCCATAGAATTCCAAATAAAACCATAAGTAAACCACGCAAAATGTAAACTGCTGGTTCTCCCCACATTGTTATAACCCGATTCCATATAAGTTCAGCAAAATCTTTCGAAAATTTTACAGAAGAATTTCGCGTAAAAAAACTGAATGGAACAGCTACGGAAAGATATGGGATAAGCGTTGATACTGCACCGGAAATACCCACTGCAATCACCTTATACCCCATATATTTTTTTAATGATATTCTGTTTTTTACATAATTTAGGTATCCACTATTACGTTCTTCTAATAATGAACTTCCATATGCAAGCCCCGGAAACATTCCAGCAAACGTGTAGTATGAGCATAAGGAAAACAACCAAACCATCTGTGCCAATCCATTATAATATTCTGGTTCTTTTATCATCCCCCTAATTGGTATCCATCCAAGCAATATTTCATAATAAATAATTGCGATCGAAACAGTGCATGCTAATACCATCCACTTGTTACAGATTGCACGCTTTATCATATGACCTAGCATAATTATTTCTCTCCTATATATTTAACAATGTATCCATTAGTATCTGAGCAGTTTTTATTAAGATAACAATTCACCGTTCTGTGCATTGATACAGATATATGCATCTGATGAGTTCGAAAATATATACCAAACAGGATAAAAACTATTCGTTCCAGAATTTAGGTAATATGCTAACGTAATATTTGTATAAGTGACATCTTTCCATCCTAGTATTTCTCCATTCTCTGCCTTTTCTTTTACAATCTTTAGCATATCATCAACAGACATAACAGAAACTCTTTTCTCATTCTTTTTTGAATAAAATCCATGAATCTGCATACTGCTAACCCCATCATTTGAAATAAAATAGCTATCTCGTAAAATCCCAGTACGCTCAACTAATGGGACATCATCAATACAAGGAGCACTTAAAACGTCTGCCATATAGTATCCATTATTCCCGCCTATTCTTGTCGTTAAAATATACGATGTTATGCCAAGCTGTTCTGATACTCCCTTCGCTTTTTCAGATAAAACTTTTAGCTGTTCTTTCATTTCCTGTGTTGGACAATTATTTTCCGTATACTCAATGTCTGCAACATTCTGGATAGAAGTATTCTCATAAAAAGACTTTTTGATTCCATTATCTATCGTATAATCAACTTTGAATGCTTTATTACTTTCTGACTCTGATGCAATTTGCCATACTTCTTCTAAGACGCTACTTTCTACTGATTCCATTTTTTGATCATTAAGTAATACTTCTTCTATTTGATTTTTAGAAATCAGTGTCTGTTCATAATCGCCTTGCACAATTTCAGATTCCGGTACAGTAACAGTTGCTGCAATGTGTATATCACTTGGATATTCATCTTTATTTGGTATTGCAAACGTACATTCAATCCATCGACCCTGTTCTTCTTTTATTTGTTGTCGCACTATCTTATCTAATGATTCAGCCTGTACCGAAGTATTATCCAACTCCGGTTTTCCACAGGCAGACATCATTCCAACTATTAGAGATAAAAATAAAACTGTCGTAACTTTCCTCTTCATATATTTTTCCTTGCTTCCATCAACTTCAGAAATACCGGAAGAAAGTTACTTTACCCTATTACATTATTATATTTTCTCAGTAGTTGTTAATTTGCATTCCAGTAACCCGAAGCTGTTGCACTGGTATTTCTCAATCTATTATCTAATCGTACTCCCAGATAATATGTTACATTTGCAGGTCCATGACCATTCCAACTATAATACTTAGTACTCATTGTTGTTTTTGCCCATGCAGCATCTGCATCTTCAACTTCAGTATAAGAAGAATTTCCTGAACGCAACATTGGTTTAAATGTTATTCCAGATGTACCATCTATTGAACCCGCAAAGTTAAGACTACTTATATTCATAAACCACATTGCATTTGCTGTCGCTTTTTTGTTTGGGTAACTAGTCATCGCACGATATGTGAATGTACCATAAACGTTTGTTACTTTTCCAGTCGCATAATTCGTATTTCCTGCAAATGCAGGTGTTACTCCCAAACACATTACCATTGCTGCAGTCATAATACCTGTTAATAATTTCTTTCTCATAGTATTTTCTCCTTTCTCTCTTTCTTCCAATATTTCTGTGTAACCATACTATGACATATTTTTTTCTGTCTGTCTTGAAATGTCCGTCAATCATATACTATCAGTCCGTCAATCCTTATTAGAGACTGATTCGCGGACAGAAACCCTATTATTCGCGGACACAGTAAACTATTTTTGATTTTATATGTTAAGATACAGTCAGCTAAACTGCAGGGGGGAAGTATTATGGAGCAATTAGCAAAATTACTTACAGAACAATTAATCAAGAAGGGAGCTGATTACCAGAAGCGTGATATTTATCAATATGCATTAGAATATTTTTTATCCACTATAATTGGAATACTTGGAATCATTACCATAGCAACATTATCCATAGGACCTATCCATGGTATCCTATACCTGCTATTTTTCATGCCTATAAGATCCGTAGTAGGCGGTTACCATGCAAAAACATATCATGGGTGTTTTTTTCTATCTATGTTACTTTTTGTTTTTGGAATTATACTATACAAGTTTTTATATATGGTAAAGTTTTCACCCCTATACCTTATAATTATAATGCTTGTTATTGTAACCTATTTTACAAAGCAAAAACCTATAATACATTCAGATCAACCTCTCACCACTACGCAAATCCGCAAAAATCATATGCTATGCATTATATTTTCTATTACTGAATATTTAGGATTGATTGTATTGTCATTTTTAGACTACCCCCTTGCTCTTATGCCAGCGATTGCACTTATAGAAATCTTTATGCTAACACTTGTACGAAAGAAGGAATTATTATGAATTTTATTACATCATTATTAGAGTGGATTGCCAAAACATGTGCCGGAACTACTTCTAATTGGCTATCCTATCAGCCTCAAAAACCTGATACATTATGTCCATCTGTCTCTGAATGTGACAGTTCCAAATAAAACATTGTTATTATTTGCTATTTGAGTTATCATCTAAATAGTTTTATTTTTAGGGAGGTTTTATAAATTGATTCAAATTGCAATTTGTGATGATTCAGAAGTATCTTTACAAAATCTGAATCAGGCAGTAACGGATATACTAAAATCAAATCATGAACTTGCAGAAATTACGCTTTATAGGGAAAGTAAATTTTTAAATTATGATATAAACGAAGGGCATTTTTATGATCTTATACTAACGGATATTCAAATGCCACACATTGATGGTATGGAATTAGCCGCAAATATCCGAAAACATTTGCCAAATTCATTGATTATTTTTATTACCGCCCATTCCAAATATGCATTGGATGCATTTGAACTATCCATTTTCCGGTATATTGATAAAGAAACCATTCCTAAGAAATTGCCACTAGCTATTGCAGATGCACTTAAAATGATTCATTTACAGGAAGATCAATATTATCTCTTATCGTATAACCGAATGCATCGAAAAATAGTATTGAAAGACATTTTATACATACAGCGTGAAGGGAAAAATAGTATTTTTTATTTAGCAAATCAAGATACTTTAAAAGAACGAAAAAGTTTAGTCCCGATTATGGAAAGCCTTAACAGTTCTGATTTTATTTTTATTGACAGAGGTATTATCGTAAACCTAATTCATATTGTATGCATTCGAGATACAACCATTGAATTAGATAATGGTCATTTTATCCTTGCCAGTATTCCTCGTATGAAAGAGTTGAAATTTCAGCTTCAAAAATTATGGAGGGATTCACTATGACAGCTTTATTTATGATTTTTGATTATGGTTTTACATTCATCGAAGTATTTTTATTTTTTATTATATTAAAAGCCATTTATTCTGATATTAATTATAAATATGCATTTATTATCACGCTTGTATCAGCCTGCTGCACTACGTTTATTAACCAGATATCATTGTTCTCTGCATTTTCAGTTATAATATTCGTCCTGTCTACCTTTATTGGCGGATGTATTTTAGTCCGGAAAGATTATTTTATGCTACTTTCCATAAGTGCATTTTATGTATTGATGATGGGATGCTATGAATTTTGTTATGCCTCACTGATCATGCATTTTTCTTCTTACAGAGCTGATTATCTTACACTCATTTTAGATTATGGATGGCCACGTTTTATCTTCTCACTTACAACAAAATGTGGACAGGCGATTGTTGTCCTTCTTGTATGTGCTGTCATCCGGCGTATTGCAAAAGAAAAATTTTACGTCTGGAAACTGGCGATTGTTACGGTATTAGGATATATCAGTATTTTATATATGATCCATAGTACATTTCAAAATTATACGACAACAACTTCAAAACTCTGGGTGGTTTTCGCTGCTTTCTTATTACTGCTGTTTTTCATCCTGCTTTTTGAAATTGACTTACGAAGCCGCAGACATTTACAAGAAAAAGAAGCATTGAGCAAACATTTATTGGAAGAAAAATATCAAAATCTCTCTGCAATGTTTAATCAAAATGCAATGCTGTACCATGATATCAGAAATCATCTGTACACACTATACCATCTGCTTGAAGAAAATCGTGTTTCAGATGCCATAAATTACATTGAAAATATACAAAAACCGGTCCAATTATTAAAGAAAACGAGCTGGACCGATAATGATGTCGTAGATGCCGTATTAAATGACAAAATACAGCTTATGGAAAATCAAGGTATCCACTATGATGTTCAAGCAGAATTTCCATACAATACAGGTATTGAGGATGCCGATCTTTGTACGATATTGGCTAATTTACTGGATAACGCAATAAAAGCAACGAAACAATTACCGGAGCAAACTGTACCAATAAAAATCCATATCCAAAGTATCAAAAAATTTGTCATCATAGAAATCAGAAATCCATCTCTTGAAATTGAGTTTGCAACTGACGGATTTCCGAAACGGACAAATAAATCTTCCTTCCATGGTTGGGGATTACATAATGTAGCTCAGGCAGTTGAAAAATATGATGGTGCTTTACAATTTAATTACAAAAATGGTATTTTTGCAGCATCTGCAATGCTATTCTTCCCACAAAAACCAATCAACGAATCAGAAGTTCACTCTTAAACGGAGTGGACTTCTATTTTTTATTACTTTTCCATAACTTCCGCAAAAAATCCACCCCTGGGCTAATCATCTTCTCTTCCGTTTTTCCCATCTTTCTGTATTGTACCATTTTGCCACTTTTTTCTTCCGGTATTATCCATTGTACTTCATTTTATTTGCAGTATACTTAGGGCACAATCGAACGGAGACAGACTTACGTGTTTATTCAATCACATACCCGTCTGCCTTCCAGCATTTTTACACAGGAGGTATACATACATGAAAAAACCGATCTTAGTTGTTATGGCAGCCGCTATGGGGGATTAAAACAGATAGATCCTGTTGGCAGCCATGGGGAAGTCATTATGGACTATTCACTATATGATGCCCGTCGTGCCGGGTTTGAACGCGTGATCTTTATTATCAAGCACTCCATCGAAAAGGATTTTCACGAAGCAATCGGAGCACGTATCGCAAACTATATGGATGTTTCCTATGCTTATCAAGATTTAGAGGACCTGCCGGAAGGATATACCGTACCGGACGGACGGGAAAAACCATGGGGCACCTGCCATGCGATCCTTGCAGCCAGAGATCTCATTGATGCACCGTTTGCAGTGATCAACGCGGATGATTACTATAGCACCACCTGTTTTCAGATCATCTACGATTACCTGTCCACACATTCAGATGATGATAAATACCGCTACTGCATGGTCGGCTATCAGTTAAAAAATACCGTTACGGAAAACGGCTCCGTTGCAAGAGGTGTCTGCACCACCGATGCTGATGCCAACCTGGTCAGTGTCGTGGAGCATACACAGATTGAAACGTATGAAAACGGCATCCACTTTACCGAAGATAAAGGAGCTACCTGGCAGGACATCGATGGGTACACCACCGTTTCCATGAATCTCTGGGGATTTAATGAAAGCTTTATCAAAGAAGCTGTGGCACCTACCGGCTCTCCAGCCATCCAAAAATGCCAACCTACCGCCCCAAGGGACGAAAAGACTTCCAGATCATTTACATCGCTTCCGGACTGGTGCATTTTCATTTTGATAAACCGGAAAATGAGACCATCGTCCCTGCCGGGAACATTGTACTCTTCCGTCCCGCAGAACTGCAGAAGTATGAATTTTACGGGAAAGACAAAACAGAAGTTTACTGGGTACACTTTACCGGCGGCGAAGTAAAAAATATCTTACGGAAAAATGGATTTGCAGATAAAGAACGGATCTTCCCGGTCGGGACATCCTTAGAGTATGAGCGCGTCTTTAAACGCATGATCTTAGAGTTACAGAAATGTGATGCGGATTATCAGGAAATGCTGACGCTGTTACTATGCCATCTGCTCATCATCTTCCACCGGGCAATGCTCCAGGAGCACACCCTGAAAAATGAATTTCTGGACCGGCAGATGGATACTACTGCCTCCTACTTTAACCAGAATTACAACCATGACATTAACATCGATGCGTATGCATCTTCCCTTGGCATGAGTGTGAGCTGGTTCATCCGTAATTTCAAAAAATATACCGGGGAAACACCGGTGCAGTTCATTACTTCGCTTCGGATGACCAACGCACAGGTACTGTTGGAAAATACAACTTACTCCATCAATGAAATTGCACGCATTGTCGGATACAACAATGCCCTGTATTTCAGCCGGATCTTTCATAAGCAGAAAGGCTGCTCCCCTTCCCAGTACCGCCCAAGAAGTCATGAAACTTAACCGTCGCGAAAAATCGGATGACGGGATATGCTCCCTCATCCGATT
>NZ_JRFU01000106.1 GCF_003122485.1 Eubacterium ramulus | reverse complement strand
ACAGATTCCCTGCCGGATTTTGCAATGGCAACTGTTTCTGCCTGCATCTTTTTGTAATAATCCGTATTGATGTGTGGCTCATTGATAAATTCCAGGTTGATGCCCATTTCCAGCAATTCCATATAGAGCTGAAATCCTTCCTCTGCATTTCGGCTCATCCTGGATACGGAATCGAAAATGACCGTATCCCCAGGTTTTAGGATCTTCAATAATTTTTGAAACTCCGGGCGGTCCAGTTTTGTCCCGGTATATTTTTCTTTGAACAGTTTGGTTAATGCCCTGTCCTCACCGAGATAATTTAGAATATTTCGGATCTGGCGGTCCAGCCTCTGGGACTGGGAAGACACCCTTGCATATGCGTATAGCTTTCCCATTTGTTACACCGGCATTTTTGTATCAAAATAAACAGTCTGACAAAAAGTATCAAAACATGTGCAGATTGATGCCCTGGATATTCCAAATTTTAGTCTTAATCTAAAGCATAGTCTATTTTGATATCAAAATGCATTCTTTCCTTTGTAATCGGGAAGTGCTATGAAACACTCCCAATACTATATACGGAAAATGACTGCTGCCAATAACAACAAATTTATATTTTTTTCAAAATTTTCTTTCAGATCGGAAATTACTCCCTGTGATTTTTAAATTATAATTTTAAATGCATGCTACTTCTGGTATAATGATCAGAGAGAATTTATTTACAGAGAGAGAGGAAATGGAACATGAACTTTAAGAAACGGAACCGCTGGTATGGCTTGCTGCTATCCTTTGTCCTTCTGTTTTCACTGGGCGGATGCGGCGATGTGCAAACAGAAAACCCGCAGCCTTCCATTGAAACATCAGTTACTGACACCACACAGGAAGCTTCCGATGCGGAAGCGATCACCGATGAACTGGACCAGTCGGAGCTTCAGGATCAGGATGACACAGCACAATCTTCTGATGCCACACAGGTTTCATCCACAAGTGCATCCCTTGATGCCATCCCTGCCTATGAAGGCTATGCATTTGTAGAGATCAATAACAATCAACCCTTTTTTACAGATGCAGACAAACAGAGAACAGATGCGTTTGAAGATTACAGTGAATTAGACAGTCTCGGAAGATGTGGCGTTGCCTATGCAAACATCTGTAAAGAACTGCAGCCTACGGAACCACGCGGAAAGATCGGAATGGTAAAACCGTCCGGTTGGCACACCGTAAAATACAATGACATCATCGATGGCAATTATCTTTACAACAGGTGTCACCTGATCGGATTTCAGTTGGCGGGAGAAAACGCGAACCCAAAGAACCTGATCACCGGAACCCGCTACTTAAATGTTGTCGGAATGCTGCCTTTTGAGAATGCAGTCGATGATTATGTCGATACAACCGGAAACCATGTACTGTATCGTGTAACCCCGATGTTTTCCGGGGATGAATTAGTTGCCAGAGGTGTCCTAATGGAAGCCTACTCTGTGGAAGATCAGGGCGCAGGCATTCAATTTTGTTATTATGTATATAATATCCAGCCTGGCATCGGAATTGATTACCAGACCGGTGACTCCTGGGAAGATGCAAGTGTTGTCGCAAAAGATAACACGACCTACCGGGTAACAGGCACCGCTCACGTTCAGGCACAGGAATCACAGACAGAATCAACAGAAACAGTCACACCTCAGCCTGCACAGCAGGCAGTAGAATCCACTCCTCCTGCACAATCAGAGCAGGGTTCGGAAGCCACTGTCTGGATATCCGAAACCGGTTCCAAATACCACAGCAAAAATAATTGCGGCAGGATGAATCCAGATAAAGCCACTCAGGTAACGGAACAGGAAGCAATCAGCATGGGACTTGGAAAATGCTCCAAATGCTGGTAACACAAAACATGCAATAAATATATGAGCGTAAAAACGGATGCTGAAATTCTTACCAGCATCCGTTTCTTTCTATCCACGATATCTTCTTCAATTTTCAAAACTTTTGTTATATATTCCACCTATTACACTATTTATCATAAACAAATAACTCTTGTATAAAAATCGAAAAAAATGATATTTCATCTTTCATATTTATATTGTTAAAACAGATGCATTTATCTGTTATAACAAATAATCAAGAAAGGAGGAAATTCTATGAGGAAATATGTAAACGAATCAACAGATTGCGGTCGCATCAATATCGTATTTAAAGCAATGAAAATTGGTTTGTTTCATCATGAGAAATTGGAAATCGGAAATATTGACATTGTTGAAATCAATAAAGATCTCCATCATTTTCAAATTGTGGATTTTTATGTTGATCCCCAGTACCGAAATTCTGGAATCGGTAAAAAATTGTTGACAAAGGCAGAACGCTACATCATCAAAAAACATCATGCTACCCTTTTAACCGTCGTGCCAGCTCGTCAGCTCGACGCGAAAGTTCCAACAGAACACTTATATCTAATTTATGAGAAATTGGGATTCTCTTTTAAAACAGCTCATACATTAGAAAAATTTTTGAACCACTAAAAGACGGTCGAAAAAACGGATGCTGAAATTCTTACCAGCATCCGTTTTACTCTCTTCACTTTTATATCGCTATTTCCACAGCTTTCCCTCTTTATAATGTTTCCTGCACAAAGCCACATAACTCTCATTGGAGCCAAGCATGATCTGTGCACCTTCCCGGACAATCTTCCCATCCGCATATCTGGTATTACACTGTGCCCGTTTGCCACACCAGCAGACCGTTGGGACTTCCTCTATCACGTCAGCGATCTCCATCAGCCGTTTGGAGCCGGGGAACAGGTGATTCAAAAAATCCGTCCGAAGCCCATAACAAAGGACTGGTATTTCATAAAAATCAACGATGTCCGACAGCGTATCCACTTCCTCTGCAGAAAGAAACTGAGCCTCATCGATCAGGATCGCATCCACTTTTTTCCCCTGATACCGATATTCCGTATCTGTTTCACTCCAGCTTTTTGAAATTTCTTTCAAAAAATTGTCTACATACTCTGCCGGAGCTGCAAGACCCATGCGGGATTTGATCTCCCGTTGCCCGTCCCGGTTATCCGTTCTTGGCTTTAACAGCACCGCATACTGCCCACGCTCTTCATAATTATAACGAACCATCAGAATGTTGGCAGACTTTGAGCTGCCCATTGCCCCATAGCGAAAATACAATTTTGCCACGTTGAACCCTCTTTCTCTCTCGTACTTATCACCATATTATAAGCCACTGTCACACATATTGCTACATTTTTTCAGTGACTTTGCATTTTTGGAAAAAGAAAAAACCGACCCTGGCAGTGCTTACTATGCCCTGTCAGGTATCGGTTTCTTCCCTTATCTCAACTTATGTTTACTTTTCTCCTCCGCTTTCGATCCAATCTTTGACTCTGTCATGATCCAGGATAATGATATCTTTCCAGTCCACTTCCAGTTCTTCAAAAAGATCATTCATTGCGTCCCAGATAGTCCATGCTCCATTTCCGGTCAGCCTGCCGCCATCCAGTATATGCTCCTGTGAGTCATACAGGGTATAATCAAATTCCATTTCACTTGTCTGCATGCAGACATACAGGGATTGGGACGGAACAAATAATGCGAAATGCTCCGGTGGCAATGCTTCAAAATACGGATTGTCCCATGCACCAAGTGACATATGCTCCACAACATCCTGCTGCTGTCTCGTTGGCAAAAAGCGCTCCAGCTTCTGTTGCTCATAAAGAGGTTCAAACTTTTTCTCCAAGTCTTGGATAATCCCATGCACATTATTAAGCAATACCCATTTTGTAAACCGCTCTCTTGTCCACTCTTTTTTCTCCTCCTCCGTCATCTGACGATGTATCCGGACATGACTTACCGGAAGCTGCTGGCAGATATTCTGCAATGCTACCAGAAAATTTTGATTCTCATTTACAGATGAGGAAAGATGAAATTCTAAGGACAAGGCATTTTTTCCACCAATGCGGTAAACTACGTCAAAATCCAGTCCCTTGATGCGGATTCCAAGCGTTGCACGAATGCGCTTATCCTCTATGACGGTCTGCCACTGTGCATAATCCCGAAACTGCTGCATTGCTTCTTCCGCATGTTCATAACGTTCGCATACACTCTGCTTACAACCGTATGTTGTCCATGTTGCAAGATCCTTGATCACATAATAAGTAACAATTTTGTTTTGTTCCATTTACTTTTTCTCCTTCTCTTTCTATTACACTGCTACATCCTTTGGCTCTTTCTTGAAAAAATCTGTTACTGGTTGAAATCCTATGTTATCTACAAAATAACTATCCGTTTTCCCCTTCCGGTGCAGTACAACAACATCACTGACGGATAAGGAATGCCCGAAGAAATCAGAAGGTCGGTCTATGTTGAACCGGCAGTAAATATCATCCAGTGTAGTTTTTTCATCCAATGGTGCCGTATAGGTTACGTCATACCTCGTATGCTCCACAGGCACACCTCTGCTCTGCCAGAATGACAGATCCATAAAATAAAACTGCCGATTTTCCATATTTTCTTTCAACTGATAGATTTCAAAATAGTCACCCGCAACACCGGATATCTCCTGACCGGAGTCTTCCGATTCCGCCTTTCTTTTGCGGGCATTCGTCTGACTGATCTGCTCCTCTATCCGATCGATCAGATCTGCCGCTGTTGTCTGGATCGTATGCAGGGATGCCCGCAGTTCCGGCATCTGCCGACCGCTGCCCCATCCTGCCACATATGCAAAGGAGTAATCGGAAGTGTCCAGTCCCAGATACTGGCAGACCACATAAGCGATACTTTCTGCCTCTACTTCTCTGGTACCTGCATCTTTTCTTTCAACCTTATCGTTATCAGCATGCAGCATGGCATGTGCGATCTCATGGATCATTGTTTTGACCGTCTGCAACTGGCTCATATCCTTCTGGATCGCGATAACACGTTTGGTCACATTGCAGTATCCTTTCGCTCCGCTCTCAATCTCGATAAAAGAGACCGGCATTGGAGATACCATAAGCAGTGCCAGTATGAGAACTTCATAATCGGTTACCGCTCCCGTCAGTTCGTCTACCCCTAACTGTGGCAACTCCTTTCCTTCCGTCTGAGTAACATCAAATACCCGGACAACACGAAAGCCTACGATCCTCTGTTCTAATTTTTCTTCCAGTTCCTCTGACTGCTCCGCTTTTTTTGTATGCTTCGTATCTTCTGATTCCGGTTCCAGAATCACTACTTCCTGATCCTGTTTCTTACTTTCCTTCTTGTATTTGTACGCCATTGGTGCCAGGATACAGATCCCGGTCTCACCTTTTTTCACATGACGCCCAAACTTCTGCTTCCATGCATGAAATCCGGCAACCAGTGTTGCATCCGGACATTGCAATAAGATCAGTAGTGTATTCCGGTAACTGTAATGGTGGAACCTTGCCATAATGGTCAAATACTCCAGATAACGGTCACTCTCAAACAATGCAGTGATCCCATCCTCCAGCTTTTTCGTCAGTTCCTGCACCTGCTCTTCTCTGTCTGTTTTCTCTGTTTTCTCTGCTTTCATCTTGTTCTCCCATTAATAAAAGAAAGAACAGATATTGCTACCTGTTCTTTCCACGTCTTTTGCTTATTTAACAACTCCATTTATGATATATGAGACAGAATCTTCACACTCAGTGTGGAAAAGCATTTCCTGGCATTCCGGGCAGTAGCCGGTTTTGATAAATTCGCGCCCGAATCTATCCAGGGACGGCATACGGTCCTGAATCAGTCCTCCATAGCGCTGATACTCTTCTAGCTCCATCGTCTGCTGGTTTGTCAGACGCAGGGTTACTTCCCGCTCACACATTGGGCACACTTTTCTAATCTGAGCCTTATATTCGATGTTTTCTTTTGCTTCATTTTTCATTTTCCTGTTCCTCCATTCTGTTATTTTTGATAAACATGTTTTCCGTATCCAAGAATCAGATACGAAAGTGCTGGAAAACATACAATGCCTGCCGCCATCAGTTTTCCTGTCCCATAATGTTTGGCCAGTTCATACGATGTGTAAATCCGGAGGATCAACGCAAAAATGCCAGCTCCTGCTGCAGCCAGAATCAATGACCGATTAAAATGCAACAGCCAGGATACCAGACTGCTGACCAGGTATAAAAGAAATTCTTTTTGTACACCTGCCAGCCGGAACGCAAGATATTCATTCAAAATCGGCACAAATGCCAGTTTTTTGTCAAAATATCCTGCTTTCTGGAACATCCGCATAAGACCAATGGCACTTGCCAGATATAAAATCACTGTTTTCATCATATGGTATTACTCCTCTTCGTAGACACATTCCAACTTGTGTGTTTTGGAATTATAAAAGTATGCATGGTCTGACAGTATGAATTTTTCCATCTTTGCCACTTTATTTGCCTCTCCTATCATTTTATTTAAAGCTGTTCTTTCTTCCTCACTACGATCAATCTTTCCGGATATTAAGATAAGCTCATAAATACTTGCTGGTATTACATAATAATCTCCACCCAAACGATCAGATGCCATTTTTAAAAACTGCTTATTCAGCATGATATTTGCACCATACTCCCCATCGAGTGAATATGCCAGATGTACATCAGGCATTTCCAGTTCAGGATTCAACCGCATTTCCAGTTTTACCAGTGAGTAGAATGTTGCATCCTGTCGAAGTATTCCTCTTGCACAGGAATTTTTATATGCCAGATTGAACGCTTCCTCTTCCGATAACTGAATCTGATCCAACAGCATTTTGCTTAATCCGATACTTAACAGCTCTTTTCCAACTGTAAATTCGTAATTACATAATACGGATAAATCCAGAAATTTCCGATGAATGCGATGTTCCAAAAGTGCATGGTTATTTTTGGTCTGTACGAGGGAAAGAAACAGATGTTTCCCGATTTCCTCTTTCGACATTGTTTTTACCTTTTTTAACAATGTCATGATCTCCTCCCCATTTTTCATGCGCTCATAAAACAGGTTCGCTTTTTTTCTTAAAATCTGGCATAAAGAAGATTTATGCTCCAGATATTCTTCATAAATATTTTCCAAATAAATAGTCGGAGAAATTTTTACCCCTGCTAAACTGATCCCGGTTAATCTCTGATTGTTCTTTACCACCGATTCCACTCTAAGCGTACTCTTTTGATAGCATTCTGGAAGGTATTCACAAAAATGCTCCAGTACATAAATTTTTACTTCTTCAAGTGTCAATTCTTTCATTTTTCTTTTGTCCTTTCCATTTTTCGTTATCACATGGCAGCACCTTTGCAATAGGCAATTTATCCCTTTAAATAAAATGGTATTCCTGCCCTTGATAACTCCCGTAATAATTTTCGGGTCTCCTCTGCATTCTGCATCTGCATCAGTTCCATAGCCATCCCGGCATGTGTCATCTCATGCCAGGTTCCCTGCTCATCGCAGAAATGTATGACGCAATCTGTTCCAATTAAAATGCCATGCTTCTGACACGTCTGCACCAGTTCCAGCGCAGAAATAAATAACATGTCATGCTCTCCTTTCTCTTTTATTTTGCCTTTGATTACTGCAGGTAGAAATCCCTGCTCTTGTGACATAGGCTGCTGCCTATCTGTGAAGATTCTTGTAAAAAGAATGTGATAACTTATGCTTCTTATATACGCCGATTCCATTTTTTCGGAAACTAAAAAAGTACCCACATCTTTGTGAGTACCCTTGATAGAACCGTCCCAACATATCCATTGCTATTTCACTATTTTGGCAGAAATAGCCCTCTTATTTCACTGAGTCATACATTTATTTTTTTATTCCGGATGATTACAATACAGTCATAAACAAAGAAAGAGAGGGACTGATCCTTATAAAAGCTAAATGAGAGGAGATTATTACTATGAAAGACTATTTTAGAAACTTATCAACAACTATACAAAACTTGGACAACGCACAGTGTATTACTATTATGTTCATTGCAGGCGCTCTTGCCATTGTTATGATGAACAAGCACACAGATTCTGATTCTACTGATCTTGCGATAGATGATTCGACAGATTCCAACGAGGATACTAACCAGTAATTATACAATGGTTTTATCCATACAAGAATCTGCACTTTAGATTCACTCTCTCAGCTTTGTTTCGTCCCTGTTCTTTCAGGGAAACTGCCGCTTCCACGAACAAAAATTCATGGAGCGGCAGCTTCATTTTTCCCTATATGACAGTTTTTAGTTTACTTTTCCTTTTATTATGCGCTACTTTCCGCATCCGGTTTCCATCCATGAGCCGGAATCCCAGATAGGAGTTCCTACGCTCTATACGGTTTCCGGAAGCATACCATAGCGTTTCTTCATTCCCAACGATCACCAGCTTTTTCCTGGCGCGCGTCATGGCAGTATACAGAAGGTTCTTCTGCCGCATGCGACCAAAGATCTTGGTGAATGGCAGGATCACGCAATCATATTCGCTGCCCTGAGCTTTATGTACCGTCAGTGCATACGCTAGCTCCAGCATGGAAAATTCTTCCGACGTGTAGGTACGTTCCACGCCCGTCTCATACAAGACCGTCAGTTTCCGTTCCGTCTGGTTGATCTCTGTAATGTAACCAACATCTCCGTTGCTTACATCCTCTTCATTTTCCAGATGCATCACTTTATCCCCCTTGCGGAAACACCGGCTTCCAACCAGCAGTTCAACCGTTCCTGCCGTTTTCGGGTTCATAAGCTCCTGCAGCATCCGGTTTAGCTGGATACACCCAAGCTTTGTTTTACTTCGAAACGGTGTGAGCACCTGCATGGCTTTTGAAGAAATCCCCTGTTTTTGCAGAGCGCGGATCACCTGGAGCAGACCGTCCAGTGTATCCTCTTCCTGCCAGGTCTGGCAGAGCATACAGTCTGTGTTCCATAAAAACCTGCCCCGTCCGCGGTTGACACAGCTTGCATTGGTAAGGATCGCACTCCCCTGTTTCTGCCGGAAGGTTTTTGTTAGATAAGTAACCGGAAACACCTGGCTTCCGATCATGTCAGCAAACACATTCCCTGCCTGTACACTGGGAAGCTGGTCACAATCCCCGATCAACACCAGCCGCGTCCCCTTATCCAATGCCTTCAGCAATGCATACAGTAGCTGCATGCTCACCATGGAACACTCATCAACGATCACAAGGTCTGTACTTAGTTTTAATTCCTCTTCCTCCTCACGTTCCTGCTCCTCCTGACGGATTTCAAGCAAGTGGTGCATCGTGACTGCAACTTTTCCGGTACTCTCCGCCATTTTTCGGGCAGCACGCCCGGTAGGTGCACACAAGGTGAGTTTTCCTTCCGGATGCAGCATTTCTTCTGCACAGATCAGTACTTGCAACAGGCTTGTCTTTCCGGTTCCCGGTCCACCAGTAATGATGCTCACTGTTTCTGTCAGCGCATATGAAACGGCGTTTTTCTGCTCCTTTGAGAGTTCCAATTTTTGCCATTTTTCTGCTTCCACTAACGCTGCATCGATCTTATCTTTCGTTAATTTCTGCTTTTGTCCGTCCCATAAAAGTCTCAGCAGTTTTTCTGCTGACTCACTTTCTGCAAGGTACATCGGTTTCCGGTAAAGCACACCGCAGTCATAGATCAACGTCTGGTTTTTCACCAGGTACACAAGTCCTGCTTGCATGTATGGGAAAAACACTGACCGGTCACATCCCGGTATCCGCAGGAGATTCCCTGTCTTTTTGCTCAAGTGAGATAAAGAAGTAAAAGAAGTGTAAAAAATTTTGCCGTTCCTATCCGGCACTTGCGCATTGTGTCGGATAGGTCGGGCGGTTATTCGGGCAAGTCCACCTTGCCAACAAAAGAATAATAAATCTCAATGTCCTGTCTGCGGGTCTTGTTCTCGTCATAGCTGCACTCATGCACAACGATTTTCTCTACAAACTCCCGCAGCAGAGTAGGGGTAAGTTCTTCAAAGCTGGTATGCCGCCGGACAACATTCATAAACTTTTCTGCGTTCACGGTGGCTTCCTGTGCTTTGGAAAGCTCCGCTTGGATAGCGGCGGCTCTTTCTTTCAGCTCCCGTTGTTCTGCTTCATAGTCTGCCGACAGCTCTGTGAAACGCTCGTCTGATATGCGCCCGGTCACGCTGTCCTCATACAGCCGCTTGAAGATAGCGGATAACTCGGCTATGCGTTTCTCGGCGGCTTCCAGTTCCTTTTTCTTGGCGGCGTTCCTGCGCTTGCCCCCGTCCTCGTTCTGCTCAATCAAGAGCTTCATAAACCGGGCTTCATGCTTTGCCGCATAGCTTGTCACTTTCCGCAGATTGGAGAGTACACCAGCGGTCAAGAGGTCGGTGCGGATAAAGTGCGCCGTACAGTCATGGGTGCGCTTCTTGTAGTTGCCGCAGATATAACAGTCCTGCTTGCGCTTGTCCGTCTGGTATCGCTGCTGATACATCACGCTGCCGCAGTCCGCACAGAACAGTATGCCGGAGAACAAACCCACTTCATCATAGCGGTTGGGGCGTTTGCGCTGTTTGCGAAGCTCCTGCACCCGTTCCCATGTTTGGGTGTCTATGATAGGCTCGTGGTGGTTCTCGAAAATCACTTGCTTTTCCAGGGGATTTTCTACACTGTGCTTGACTTTGTAAGAAAGTTTTTCTGTCTTGAAATTTACCAGACAGCCTGTGTATTCCCGGTTTTCAAGGATATGCACTACGGTATTAGTCGCCCACTTGCACTCATAGCCGGGGTGGTAGCGGCGGGTGCTGCCCGTCCTGCGGTATTCCAGCGTCCCCGGCGTGGGGATTTGCTGCTCTGTGAGCATACGGGCTATCTTAGTCGGACCATTCCCAGCAAGGCAGAGGTTGTATATCTGCTTGACTACGGGTGCAGCTTCCTCGTCAATAATAAAATTTTCGTCCTCGTCCATGAGGTAGCCATACACAGGCTTGCTTGTGATGGGCTTGCCACTCATACCTTTTGAGCGTTTTACTGCTTTGATTTTCTTGCTCGTATCTCTCACCAGCCATTCGTTAAATATATTCCGCAACGGGGCAAAGTCATTGTCGCCCTGTGCGCTGTCCACTCCGTCATTGATAGCGATGAAGCGGACACCTTTCTGTGGGAAAATCATTTCTGTGTACATTCCCACTTGCAGGTAGTTTCGCCCTAACCTCGACATATCCTTTACGATAACTGTCCCGACTTTTCCGGCTTCAATGTCCGCAAGCATGGCTTGAAAACCGGGTCTTTGAAAGTTCGCACCAGAATAACCGTCGTCCGTGTACCAGCGCAGATTGGAAAAGCCGTTCTGCTTTGCATAGGTTTCAAGGATACGCTTCTGATTGGAAATGGAATTGCTCTCGCCTTGCAGCTCGTCCTCATGGGAAAGTCTTGGGTAAAGGGCGGTAATTGGTTGTTGGTTGGTCTGTCTTAACATAAAATCCTCCGTTTCCGACAGCCAGCCCCACTATTCCGTACCTTGATTGTACCACATGGGGCGGCTGTCTGTATAGCGGCAAAAGCGTCAAATCTGCTTCTTTATGGTCGGTCAAATCGCCGTTTTTTGTGTAGCAGCTTCCGCTTCCAGCACTTTCATCATCTTGTCGGCTGCGGTGTCGGTTGCGCCCTGCTTGAAGAAGCCGGAAACGGTAAGGACGGAGTTGCCCATGCGGATTTCCGTTACACAGTCCGGGCGGCGGTCTGTTTTGGTGGTGCTTGTCTGTTTCGTTTCTGTCATAGGCTCTCCTTTCGCTGCTTCATCAGCTGCTTTAAGCGTTCCAGCTTTTCCTGTGCGGTTTCCTTTCGGAAGTTGCTGCCCGTGAAGCGGACAGGGGCGCACATGGAAGTCAGCCTGTCATAGATACGGGCGTGGGGTGTGTCCTGCGGGTGCTGCAATTCCTCCAGCGTGAGGTTGGTCGTGGCGATCAGCGGCTTGCCGCTTCGGTAACGGCTGTCAATCACGCTGTAAACCTGTTCCAGCCCGTATTCTGTCCCTCGCTCCATACCGAAATCATCAAGTATCAGCAGGGGGTAGCTGCAAAGGCGGGAAATATATTCGTTCCTGCCCTCAAAGCTGGCAGCAAGGTCATTGAGTATCGTTGCAAAGTTTGTCATGCGAACGGCAACCTCTTTTTCCATAAGGGCGTTGGCGATACAGGCGGCAAGGTAGCTTTTTCCTGTCCCCACGCCTCCCCAAAACAGGTAGCCGATATTTTCAGCCTGCATGGTTTCCCAGCTCTCCACATAAAAGCGGGCGGTTTCGGTCTGTGGGTTTCTGCCGTTGTCATGCTCAAATGTCCAGTTCCGCATAGCGGGGTCGGCAAAGCCCCGGCGTTTCAAGTCCTCCACTGTTTCAAGGTGCTTCTGTCGGCTTTCGGCGGCTTGCTGCTTTTCACGGGCTGCCCGCTGGCAGTCGCAGTCTGTTGGGTGTCGGTCATGCCCTAACCATTGGGCGGTTTCTTTTGAAAAGTAGGCTTCTTTGGGCGTATGGCACTTGCCGCAGTATAAAAGCCCGTCCTCGCCTGTGTAGTCCTCCGCTTCGGCGGTAGTGGTTGTAATATCCGTAATCATAGCTTCAATCTCGTTTTTCATAAGCTCTCGCCCTCCTTACATGAATAATCGGGTATGCCCTGTTTCGGGGCAGCCTTGCCTTTGGCAGCGTCCTCCTGCGCCCACTTGTAAATGGTGGCTGCATGGCTCTGGTACTGCTTCCCGGTGGAAGCGATATGGCAGGAAAGCCGGTCAATATAATACTCCCACTTGTCGGGCAGCTCTGTTTTCAGCCCGGAAAGCTCTGTATCGGTCAGTATCACATTGTTGTATCTGCCATAAGCGGCGGGGGCGGGGTGTCCCGTTTCTCCCTCTCTCTCTTTTTCTATCTCTTTCTCTAACTCTATCTCTATCTCTGGTGGACGAATGTCGGACAAATGTCCGCCTTTTGTCCGGGGCGGTAAAAGTGCCTTGTTTTCCAGCCTTGCAGCCCGTTTTCTCTCGGCTTCGGTAGAGGACTGTCCTATCATCAGCTCAATATCGGTCATATAAAAAGCCCCGCTGTCAAGCTGCTCCACAAGCCCCAACTGCCGGAAAATCTCTAAAGCCCTTTCAACCGTCCCTATCTGGTGGCGGGTCAGTGTCGCTATCATCTGCGCTGTGTAGGGGATATGCTCGTCAAGCTGCAACTTCCCGCCGTTTTTCAGAGATTTTAAGTACAGCTTCAAGAGGATATTGGAATATAAAATCCCGTCTTTCATATCTTCCAGCAGCACAATGGAGTCGCTGTCAAAAAAATTCTCTTTCAGCTTGAGGTAGTAATACTTGCGGTTATCTGCCATTGTCCCTGTCCTCCTTTTTCCGGCGTTTGGAGTAGTAGCGGGGGCAAAGTATGATAACCGCCCGGAAGCTCTGCTTACAGCTATGGGTACAGCCCCGGCAGAGGTCGTTGTATGTGATACGGTCGCAGGTGGTATTCCCGACTTTTACTTGCCGCAGGAAAAAAGACCATTCCAGCCGCCGTTTCTTGCTCATTCTTGGCATGGGTGCGCTCCTTTCTGCCGTTTCCGCTGGTGTGGCGGTATCGACGGTAATTCTGTATCATCTCGGTATCATTTTCGGGGTTTTTCTGCCCTGTAAGCCCGTTAAAAAATCCTTTGGTATTGCGGGTAGAGTACGGGGCAGCCCCCTTGTTCTGTATGGGTTCGGGTACATTTTGGGGTGGTTTTTATCGTTCCTGTTCCTGCCTTTTCACAGGCTTGCGCTCCCGGCGTAAAATCTGGTCGATATTGCCCTTGACAGTCTGTAAGCGGCGGTATTCCTCCCGTTTTGCCCGGTAATCGTTGTAGCCGCTGTTTTTCTCTTTGATAAGGGCTTCAATCTCTGCTTGCAGGGCTTTATAGCTCGGCAGCTTGGAAATGCCGTTCTCCTTGAAATAACGGGCGGCTGCGTCTGCTATGATAAAGTCGCTTTCGTGCTTCTGTCGGTAGGCTGCTTTTGCTTTGGCGTTTTTCTGCTGTTTCAGCCCGTCCCGGACAGGGCGGGTCTTGGAATAGGCAAGCACCTGCCGTTGCAGCTCCTTTTTCCCGTTCAGCGTCTTTTCCACCTGCTTCAGCTCTGTAAGGCTTTCCTGCATGGCGGCATAAGCGGCAGAACAGGCTTCGTCCAGTTCCTCCGGGGAAGAAAAGCCGTACTGTTGATAGGCGGTAACAGTAGCTGCCATTTGCTTTAGGTTGTGCTTTGCCGCCCAGCGGTCATAGCCCACGCCCTTGCCCTCGGCTCGCTTGGCTTCCCGGTCAACCATGCGCTGCAAGGTGTTGTCTGCCGGGGTGGTTTTTGCGGCTTTTTCCTCCCGCAAGCGTCCCTTTTGGGTGTGGGGGTATTCGGGTATGGCTTTGGTCTGTTCGGCGGCTCTGTGGGCGTTCTGCGTGAGCAGGGCAAGGACAGCAGCCTTGTCAAAATCGTCCCCCAGCTTCCGGGCTGTGATAGGCTTTGTCCTGTCCGGCGTGAGGTAGGAAAGCCGCCCCCGGCTCTCCTTGACAGTTACGCCCTCCCGCAGCAAAAGGGAAGAAAACTCGTCAAAGCTGCCAGCTTGGGAAAGTGCCTGCCGTATCGTCCGGCGCAGCTTCGCCTTGTCCGTTTCAAACTTGGTGGGCTTGGTCGGCTGTCCTGCGGCTTCTCTGACAGCGTTCTCTTTATCAAGGGCAAGCTGCCCTTTCTTTGCCGCCCAGTATTCCCGTTCCGTTATCCGTTCCTTGCTGCCGTTCAAGAGGTCGATTTGGTAAAGCCCCTCCCGGTGGCACATCTCCATGACTTCACTCTTGAAATATTCCATAGCGGCGTTGGTGCAGCGGTGCTTGCAGCCCGCCCGTGTGTCGGCTGGTCTGTCCATGTAGGGCAGAAGCGGGACTTCGTAAATCCGCAGGGAGTTGATGACGATATGCACATGGATATTGCCGCTGTGGTTATGCCCGTCCGGGTGGGTGCATACAAGGGCTTGGTGTCCGGGGAAATGCTCTTTGCAGAACTGCTCGCCCAGCTCCTGCGCCCGGTCTACGGTCAAGCCGTTGTCTGTCCCGTCCCGTGGGTCAAAACTGATGATATAGTGGTGGCTTTTCACATCTTCCCGTTTTTGGTTTTTCTCATAGCGGAGATTGGCTCGCATACAGGCAACGGCGAAATCCTCGCCCCCGCAGTTGAGGGAAGAAATGCGGTAATCCTCCCTCGGTATCAGCCGCCCGTTTTCATCAAGGGTGGGCTTCATGGTAAACTCGTCATGCTCAAATGTGAGGTAGGCTTCCGCTGCGCCATAGTCGGCATTTTTAGAGCTGATATGTTTGAATGTTGCCAACAGCGTCACCCACTTTCTGCAAGACTTCAAACTTTAGGGCAGCAAGGTCGGAAATCGCCGCCCGTACCTCCCCGGCAAGCTGCGGGTAGGGGCTGTGCCACTCATTCAGCGTCCGGGCTATCTGGTTTAAGTTGCCGCCGATCCTGCCGTATTCGGCGGTCAGCTTCCCGACAGCGGCAAGCAGCTCGTCATTGACGGGGGAAACGGTTATGATGGGGCGTATGGCTGCCCCGGTTATGGCTTGCCGGATAAACTCGGCTTGGCTCATGTGGTAAGCAGAAAGCCTTTCCGCAAACTCGGCGTATTCTTCCTCGGTCATGCGTGTCTTGACTACCCGGCTGCGGTGCGGTGTGTTGTATCTTTTCATGGTCGGCAGACCTCCTTTCTGTGCGTGGTGTTCTCTCACTAATAGGAGAAAAACAGGGGGTAAAACGGAACTGTTTTTGAAAAAATCCGAAAAAATATTTTGAGGGATTTTTAAGCGGCGCAAGCCGCATAAGCAGGGTTTGGGGAAGGCACTCCCCAACAAGATTCCCGCAGGGGCAAAATGAGCGAAAAGCGAATTTTGGCACCTCGGTAGAATCTTGCTCTAAGAAAACGGCGAAACTCCCCCTTTACTCCTTACTACGCAGAGAAATGCAAATATGGCAAAGTTTTGAAAAACTTTTTGATAAAACTTTTCGACAAAGCTGGAAAATCAGCGCGGTTTTTGGTGCAAAAAAACAGGAAACCTTTTCTGATTTCCTGTCATGGTATGCCGCTGTAACGGGCGGCGGTTATTCTGTTGTCATTCCCCGGAAGCAAACTTGTAGCCCATACCTAAAACGGTTTTTATGTAAATGGGCTTGCGGCTGTCCGACTCTATTTTTTTCCGCAGGTTGTAAATCACATTTGCAACGCTTGACTGGCAGCTTTCACTTTCCATGTTCCAAACGGCTTCAAATATTTGTGTCCGTGTGAGGACAATGCCGGGGTTGGAAGCAAGATATACAAGGGTACTGTATTCAAGGCGGGTAAGGCTTACTTCCTCCCCGTCTTGAAATACCTGGCGTTGGTTCTGCTTTATTTCCAGTCCCGGAAAAGATAACACGGAAGCGGTTGTGATCTGCATGGGTTCAATCTGTATATAATCAGATATTGCCGATATGATTTTGTCAATCGCTGTTTCCTCTTGTTCGTTAAGTGTCAGCAGTAGTAATTTCCCCATGTTCATTACCTCTTTTATCCGTTGAATTTAAACTATATTTTTCTGTCGTGTTTTTGACAGTAAGCAACAAATATATATGATAGAGAGCGTAATGTCAATTTAATGCCATTAAAAGAGAAAGATGGTCTGTCTAATTATTATCATTTTGTTCATATGCACTTACGCTGCGTTTGGCATTTAGGCAATTCAATATATTGTAAATTTATCTATATCAGCGGGCTAACCTCATTTTCACAAAATAAGCTAAGTTTGTGAAGCGCTCTTGTGCAGGCAACATATAAGAGGTTTTTATCATCTTCATCATGGTAGTTTTGGCTATCTGCATCACAAATTAAGACAGTATCAAATTCTAATCCCTTTGACATATATACTGGTAAGATAAACACGCCTTGTAAATCTGATACGCTCCCATTTTTAATTAATTGAATATCAAGTTTGTGTTTAATTTTATTAAATAGATAGGTTGAATTTTTTTCGGTTTTACAAATTAAGCATATCGACTGAAACCCTTTCTCTTGGCATAATTTTATTTCCTTAACAATTTCATCAATGAAGATTTCGGAATTATCAGCAATATATACTTTTGGGCTATCGCCATTCCGATTAAAACTTTTTATCTGTGAACTTTGTTCAATGAACTTTAAACTAAAATTTAAAATTTCATTCGTACAACGGAAACTTTTATCCAACATAATAAGAGAAGATTTTTTCTTGTTCAATATTTTTTGAATTTGTTCGTAGAAAGAAATATCTTCTTTTTTGGCAAGAGTCTGTTTCATATCTCCTAAAATAGTAAATTTGGCATTAGAAAAAAGAAAATTAAATATTTCATATTGGAGAGGGTAGTAGTCCTGTGCTTCATCAATGACTACCTGCTTAATATTTTTATATTTATTTGTTCCGTATATTTTTAAATACAAATAAGCGATTGCTATTGCGTCATCATAATACAAGCTGTCTGCTTCCAAATTTTCCTTAGTATATTTCCAAATATTTTTTATGTTTTGTGACGGATTGCTATTTTGCAGCAGGCTATAAAAATAGGCTTCATTGCTAAATAATATTTTATATAATTCAACAATGTCAATTTTTATAAATTTCTGTATTTCCTGCTTGATTAGATTTTTTTCTTCTTTATGCCCCCGCCCTTTTCCTGTTCCAAATATTTGTTCTAAAATATAATCTTCTAATTGTTCTAATTTTATGCCTAATGGTGTTTCTGGTCTTCCTAATATCTTGTCTTTTAGAATTTGCCCGCTTACAACGCATTTTCCCTCATAATAAACATCTTCAAATTCTATCCACTGGCGGGGTATATCAATGAGAAATTGGTCTAAAATTTCCCTAAAAAAACTTGACGTTTTAAATTCTATACTATTTCTTGAAATTTCCTTGTATTTTGAATTGACAATCAAGTTTTCTAAAAAATCATTTCTTGACTGAATTTTCCTGCCATTTAATAACTCACTAAGTATATCTTCAAACACGGAAGAAATAACATTATCTTCTCCCAATTCGGGCAATACATTTGAAATATATTGCTCAAATATAGAATTTGGGGAAATAATCATAATGTTATTTGCGGACAGCTTTGTTTGTAAACCTTGATACATAAGATAAGCAGCCCGGTGGAGAGCAATAGAGGTTTTTCCACTTCCCGCTACACCCTGTACCATTAGCAGGTCATTTTCCATATCTCTAATAACCACGTCCTGTTCATGCTGAATTGTTTCAACAATAGCTTTCATTTTAGCAGTAGTGTTTTGTGACAGTAATTGCCTTAAAAATTCATCAACAATCTGAACATCTGAATCAAAAAAATATTCCAGTGTTCCGTTTTTTATTTCATATTGGCGTTTCAAATTGAGTTCGCCTGTTACTCGTCCACATGGAGCGTCATAAAACGCTTCGCCTGTCATAAAACGATAGAAAACACTGGCAATCGGCGATCTCCAATCATAAACATACATCTCTTGATAGCTGTTTTTTCGTAGAGAAGAACGTCCAATGTATATTTTTTCAAATTCGTCCTCATCATCAAATTTAAAATCAATTCGGGCAAAATAGGGCGATTTTATCATCTTTTCTAACAGAAGTATTTTATGTTCTTCTTCTTCATAATCTATAATTTTGTCTGTAACAGGATTGATATATTGGCTTAATTCAACAAGTGCCTCGAAACCGTCTGATGTGTACAGTGATGTAATGCCGTGTTCTGTATTTTCACGCACATCTTTTTTGGCTTCGATAATTTCTGATTTTTTTTTGTCTGCCGCTTCTTTTGCCTGCTTTAATTGTTCCTCGGCTAAAGAGATTGTTTGTGCTAATCTTTTTTCTTCAAACGCTTTTTCTGTCTGATTATTCCCCATAATGATTATGACCTCCTTGAAAAATGAAAGAAAGTTTTACTGAAACATTGCTAGGCTAGTTTAGCATGTGTCAGCTTATATAAACAGTCTTGTATTCATAAAATTTGTATGGTATTATTACAGTGGGAGGAATTATGTTAGATATTTGATTTCTGCAAGCATATCAATTCTAATACGGGTAATTTAAACAATAAACAAATTGGGACAAAGAGTTATACCATTATGTCCCAATTTGTTATTACTCCATATCTTCAGCAGACAGAAACACAAGCCCGGCAAATTCTTCCTCAATCAGTTTCTTCAACTTTTCCGCTGTGCTCTATGCAGGTTCCCTTATCTCCATTCCAAC
Organism: Eubacterium ramulus; assembly: GCF_003122485.1. Lineage (GTDB taxonomy): Bacteria > Bacillota > Clostridia > Lachnospirales > Lachnospiraceae > Eubacterium_I > Eubacterium_I ramulus_A. Next base: position 17,423 of record NZ_JRFU01000106.1, on the reverse strand, counting down.
CTATAATCTCTTTCTGTAAAAGCAAATCTTGTTCTGTGAAAAAATGATTTGGATTCCGTAGTAGTCGGCATTGTGCGTAATGTGTATAACTGGCTGTATCATGGAATTGTGGGTAACTCTGTTTGCAGGACGTGGGAAAGCTGCACTTTAGCTTTTCCATGTGCTGTGAATAGAGTTATCCATGATTCCATAGCCAGTTATGCACATTTCCATAATGCTTGTCTTTTGGTCTTTATCAAAATGAGCATATTGGTTATTAAGAAAAGCCCTGCATATTATCATATACAGAGCCATTCTAATCTTTTTACCCTCTACATAGAGCGTTTTCTTTCTGCAAAATTCATTTTACAGAATGATACCCGCTTTTTTTGCAAAATAGCCTTTTCTCCCGGTAAGTTCCGACTGTTTTTCCTTTGGCAGATTATTGAATAAATCCTCATAAAGAATATCGTCTAACTGCATTTCCCTAGCAAGTAAAAACACATTTAGACTAAGCCATTCCTCCCAAAGCCCTTCAAATAAACTATGGCTGTCTGTATAGGTGTCAAGTTCTTCAAAGCCATATGACGGTGTATAGCACTGCAATTTAACAAAACCGTACCTACCAACATCAACCACTAAAATATCTTCATCTTCCATTTCGTACAGTTCCGCAAACGCACCAATTACTTTGTAGCACATTTCCCGTTCTTTCTCTGTGATATATACTGTTTTTTCCATGCTCATTTACCTCTATCCTTTCAAATCGTGGAATACGGTTTTCAGTTTTCTTCTACTTCTAAACCACATATTTGAAATGCCACATACGCCATTTTATACGGAATAGAGGTTGGCTGTCTGCATTTATCGGTGTGTTACTTTATGGCACATGAGCATTCAAACAGGGCTTCCTTCTCCATAAAAACATGTCCATTTTGTTCATTCTGTTGCATGACAGCGGACAGAGCAAAACAGATCCGGTCACCATGGACCGGATCAAATCCTTCTCTTTGTTTTTGCACTGCATCGATCATAGCAAAGGTGATCCCTTCACACATGCAGAGCAGATATGGACGACTTTGTAACACCGAAAGTGCATCTGGTATCCCGGAAAATTTCTGATAAACTTCTTTTGTTTTTCCGCTTGGGATCCGGTAGTCTGCCAAAAACTGTACATATTCCTGTAACTCCTGGCATTTTTTAAAAGAGACAACAATCTTTTCCGCTTTCGTCTCCGAGATTCCCTGTACCGCAGCTAACCGGACGGGATCACGCATGGCTTGAAATGTTTCGGCTCCAAACGTATCCACGATGCGGTCTGCTGTTGCACTTCCTATTTCGGCAATCCCGCTGCTCACCAGATACCGTTTCATCCCTTCCGGTGTCGTCGGCAATACTTCTTCGCAATATGTCACCTGAAACTGTTTCCCGTATTTTTTATGTTGGGAAAAATTCCCATGCAGGACACATTCCCCTTCCGTACACAGCAGGGAGCCAACGGCCGTCAGTTCTTCCCCTGCTTCCGTCTCATAGATCACCACCTGGTAATCATCAAACTCACAGCGCACCTGTACGGGCACTGCCCGGATAGCCAGCTCCTGCATGACTCATTCCTCCTCGCCGCATACTGCAGTAATCGTCAATCCCTTTTTTGTTTCCAAGCCACAGACCGCTGACCGGATCTCTGTCCCAGTGATAGGATCTGCCGATCAGACCTGCCTTGGTGATCACTTTTTGCAGGGAATCCTGTGCTTCCTGGATCATCTGCCTTTTTCGTTCCTTATATCTGCAACTTTCATCCGGGCAGTAGGCTTCACGCCCGCCTGACTGTATGCAGGCAGCACACTTCTTGGCATCATAGTCCCGCATGCAGGCTACCGGCATATACTTGTCCATGTCGTAGGCTTCATAGGCAATCTTATGATGATGCTGCTTTAGAAGCTCCTTCAATCCGCCAAGGACATTCACCCCCGGCACTCCGATCACACTGACACCGATATCCGAAAGCAGACAGTACGTTACATATGCTTTTAAAATACCCTCTGTGATGATGACAGACTCCGCATCCGGATCGCCATAAAAGCAGACCGGGGCTCCGGACGAAATTCCTGCCGTTTTTCCGGAACTGGATAACCAGATATACTTCTGCTTTTTCGGGTTACGCAGCCGGATCTGCATCCCGACCACATATCCATCCTGCAGCACCGGGCAAAAGTAGCCTTCTGCCCATACGTTTAACTGCCAGTTACCTGCCGCATTTTTATAAAAACCTGGTACGTTTTCCAGCGTACATCCTTCCCGCTTTAAAATCCGGCAGATGCCCACCGGATCAGATGGCACAGACCGAAACAATCCCGCCTCTATCTCTGCATCAGTAAGCATCCGGCGCCGCAGGTCCGATCGGTCTATCGTCTGCAACGTCAGATGACGCAGCAAGCTCCGGTAGGTATGGTCTAACACGTTCACCGGAGCTTTGGTCTTTTCTGTTTTTCTGTCTGTTTCTTCCATCCGCTTTTTTGGGGTGTGATCCCTGTACCCTTTTCCAAGCGCATCCCTCAGATCTGCATATGCACGTTTATAGCGATCGGCTCCGACATATCCGGCTTTCTGATCCAGATACAAATCCAGCATATTTCCATGCCTGCCGCAGGAAAAACACTGGAATACATTTTTTTCCTTTCCATCCTTTCTGATACATATTGTGTTTTTTCCTCGCCGGTCGCCACAATACGGACAGCAGATGGAAATGGAATCCCCACCTGTATCCTGTAATTTTTCAATTCCAAGGTAGTCTGCAACCTCGCTGATATTAAAACTCATGAAATCATGTCCTTTCTGCATCTTAGTGAATGTGATACCCGATACCACGTTGTGTCAAAAACTGGCAGACTTCTTCCTGGTGTACCCTGTGCACCGTAAACGTACACAGTTCTGCCGCCTGTGTCTGCAAAATGGGTTGCTGCACTGACCGTTGGATCGATGCATTTCCCCGCTGTAGCGGTTGCTGCCGTTGCATCCCCTGCCGGATACCATATGCCGGTCGCGACATTCCCTGTCCGGATGTGGCGGCTGCCCGCCCTCCTGACATTGTGCTTTCACCTGTCGGAATACCGGTCTGGTAACTCATCCCGGCTCTTTGTATCGGCATGGTCTGTGTCTGCCTTTGCATCTGCTTCTGCATACGAAGATAGGTCTGTTGCTCCAGCTCCTGTTGCTTTTGCTGCATCTGCTTCTGTGCCGCTTCCTGTTCTTCTTTCCGTACAGCCGCTTCCCGCTCTCTGGCATAAGATTCTGCCTGTTGCATTACCTGCCGGGTTTCTGCTTCCACGCGTGCCTGTGCTTTTGCTGCTTCTTCTGCAGCAATGCGTATCCGCTCCCGCTCAAGTGCTTCCGCTTCTGCCTTTTTCTTGGTTATATAGGTAATCGCATCCTGCAAGTTTAAGTCCACTTCATACAGTTTTCGTGCCGCCTCAAAATCATCTTCACCCGCAAGCTGCCCTAAGATCATTATATTTTTCTGGTAAGACTGGATCGTTTCTGTGATCGCCATCTTCCAGTTTTTTTTGCTGCAGCTTTTGTTCAGCCATTTCTCGTCATAGATCTGTGTCCACAGATCATAGGTGATCCCTGCTTCTGCCACTGCCTCCTGGTAATATTTCGTGATCTCTGCCTCTCGCCCCTGCTTTTCGATACGCACATATTCCTTGATTTTCCCATCCAGCGTATCGCAGGACTCCTTGATCATTGCCAGCAACTCATCTGCCGCCATCTCAAATGCAGTGTATGGTTCCAGAAACTGCTCCTTGACCACTCGTTTTCTCTCTTTGAGGGCATCACTCAGTTTGTTTAGAGTGGCACGCCCCTCTTTCATCTGTTTTATGGCATCGTCACCGGTATAATTGCTCAGATTATACTTCTGCAGTTTTTGGGCAAGCCACTGTTTCGTCTCTTCGAAATTGGTCTGGATTGCACCTGGGGTGATCTTTGCTACAATTTGTAACTGTTCCATTTTTTCTGTCCTCTCTTTCTTCTTTTATAGATTTTCTACCTGCACCGTTTTCATCACATAATACAGTTTTGCGTCTCCTTTGGAGATACGAATTCCGTCTCTATGTTCCGCGATTGCCGCACCTGAAAAATATATTTCCGACACCGTCCGGATCAGATGGAACCGGAATCTTGCTTCCGCTTCATCTGCGGTTGCCAGGATCACCCTGCTCCCATAGGATTCCGGTTTACTCCAAACCGTATAGATCATGTAATACTCTATGGTTTCCTCTTCCAGATCTTCCTCATAGGCTTTCGACCAGGTTTCCCACAAAAACAGATACAGGATCGCCGCGATAACAAATGCCACGATCCCTGCCATGAATACGCACAGTGAGACATCCATTCCTTTTAGAATATCAACCATCTTCTTTTCCCCTTTCCATTGAAAATTGTAAAAACGGCTCCATCGGTATCTCAAACAGTTCACAGATCAATTCGGCTTTTCCTTGCCGGTATTTGCCATATCCATGCTGTTTGCCGCTTACGTTGGTTCCAATCTCGTACACTTCTGCTGCATATTTTTTATGCTTTTGCCAAAAGCTTTCCATTTTTAACACATCCGTTTCCATTGTTTAGCCAGCACTCCCTCCTGCTTTAACAGATGCCGCTGTAATTTCAGGAACATCCGTTCCCGCTCAATACCACTGTGGATCTGCTTCCATACAGCCTTCCGATCCCCCTGCTTCGCATAAAACTTCTGACAGGATGACTGCTGACACCGGGCATTACATGCCAACGCTTCATTCACAATCTCCAAAAGATTCAGACAGCGTGAAAAACAGGCATCTTCTCCCGGACGGATCACAAAAAATCCATTAACCCGTATCGAAAGTTTATATCCCTGTCCCAGTAAAAACTGTAGCAATACAGACCATTCATTTTCAAAAAAGCCCAGGCTTGGCTCCAGCATCTGTGCATGTGTTTGTAATGCTTTCATGTTCTAATCCTTCCTCTGCCTTCTGCACGTTATATTCTCCGACCAGACGGTCGATGGTCTCTCTCCATAAAAAAAATTCCAGTTCGATCCGTCTAAAATGTTCCTTCCGGTAGATCATCTGGCAGATTTTTTCCTCTTCCTGTGTGGTCAGGCTTAAAAATTGCCTCATAAACCACTGATATTTCTGCTCATCTTTCAACTTAGGCAGGTGATATTCGGAAAGCATCCGTTTTTGTATGACCTTAATCCGCTGCCGGATCTGCTGCCATAACTGTGCATATGCTCTGGCGTACCTTTGATCCCATTCAAGATTTGGAACAAGCTCCCGGTTTTTGTTCAGGATATAAATCTCATCCTGCAATTTCTGGAAACGCTGCCGCAGATCCATACTCTTGACACAGTCCTGAAAAACCGCATAATCCATGGCATACCCTCCTTTCTCTATGTTAGTTTCATTTATCAAATAAACAGGATTGCTCCCGATTGTAATTGGATTCCGAGCGCAGACAACGCTCCACATGATAAGAAATAGTTCTCGCTATTTTTTAGACGTTCTGTATATACAGAATAGATGACCTCTATTAATAGAAATACGTCAGTTCTTCTTTTTCGGAAACTTAAAACATCCCCTGGCAAAATGCCGGAGGATGTTTCATTCCGTTAGATGATATGTTTTTTTCTCAAAAGCTCTTTGATTGCGATGATTCGCTTGCAGATATACTGCTTGGATACTCCTACACTTTCCGCAATCTCCGAGCGTGTCATGTCATTGTCAGCATACTCAAAAACATAATCGATGATCTGCCGGTCGGTCTCATTCTGAAGCACCTCAATGACCATATTTTCAAATTCACGATTCATCACTTCCTGACACACTTCGGATTCCAGATCATAATCGTATTTCAACTGTTCTGTCCACTTTTCATCGTCATTTCGTGGATGATCCAGAGATTTGATTCTTGCTCTTTGCAATGCTTCCAGCAGATTTCTGGTTACATTTTCGCTTTCCCCGATTATTTCCGCAAGTTCCGCGATCGTAGGTCGCCTTCCATGAAGCAGCTCATAGTCCATGCAGGCACTCTGCAACTGTTGGGTTTTTTTCACGATCCTGGAAGATCGTTTGATCGTTCCATCTTCCGATAGATATCTGGAAACATATTTTCTCACCCAGATGGTTAAGTAAGTCGTAAAACTCGCATTTTTGGTGACATCGAATCGCATGATTGCCTCATACAATCCAAGCATTCCTTCCTGCACGCAATCTTCAATTTCCCCTTCCATATAATCCTTGAAACTGTAATAATGCGAAACAATGTAGAATACATACTTCATATAAGCCAGGTATAAAATATTTCTGGCATCTACATTTCCCGCCTGGGCTTCCGAAACCAAAAGATAGGTATCTTCTTTCGGACTAATATCCGGCACCTGCAATGCCCATAGTGCATAGTCACGTATTTCTCTCTTATGTTGAAAAATAGAGTTCACTTTTTTATTCCCTGCCATTTTTCTCCCTTCCTTCCTTGCGAAACGAATAGAGTTATGATTCTTTTGTTACGAAATCTCCGCTAAAAAATCTGTCTCCATCTTTCGTCTGTCATTCTCATACTGTCGTGTAAAGATCCGCTCTTCCCGGAAAAATTCTGCATGCATTTGTTTTGTAAGTTTGGAAATCTCGCCTAAAAAGTTTTCTGTATAATATTTGCTTTTCACTTCTGGCAGATGATAATCCCATAAGATATGGCTCAATGGTGCTAACGGGATTCCCGTAATATGTGAGACCAGATCCATACTGAAATTCCGGTCAATATATAATTCCGCGATTTCCCGAATAGACCATTTTTCTTTTAATCGGTACATTACTTTTCTATACGGATTCGCCATTTTTACTCCTTTTCATACTAAATCATAAAATCATTTCTAGTCATTTGAGATTATGATAACCATACCAGGCAAACATCACCGGCAACTTCAGTTTGTCTGCTGCACGCCGCATACTTACTGTAATATAGCTGGTAGTTATGCCAAGTTCTTTCGCTGTTTCTGCTTTTGAAATCCCTCGCACCTCATTACAGATTGCAAGGATTCCATACTGTATCGTTTTTGGAGCATCCATATATACCTTCATCATCTCCTTTTCTACTTCCAGATAGTCCACCGCAAACTCCGCTGCACGTAATTCACTTTCTACATCCTGTCTACATGACAACTGTTCCTCTAATTTATTGCTTCCATATTCCTGGTATATATTCCGGTTTTTCCGAAAAATACTCATCAAACGATGCCTGATTCTGCTATAAGCGTAATTATGGAGACTTTTTCCTTTTGTGTGATCATACGAATCTACAGACTGTAAGTATTCAATATACGCCTCCTGATAAAAATCTTCTATATCCATATATTTCGCAAATATTGCACTTTTACGAACAATACTTCTGGTCATATATCGGATTTCTTCCATGTTTGCCAATAATTCTTTTTCTGCATTCTTACCTAACATGTTCCGCATCTCCTTTCTAACAAAGATTTCAGAATCTGTTGTACCAGTCGGCAATAATAAATCCCTGAGCTTGCAATGTGTAACTGGTCTCTCTGCAGACCCATCCGGTCTTCCAGGTAACGATAGACGCTATGCTGATCCATACCGCTCTCCACCACTTTTTTGATAACCCTGTGAGCTTCAATCCGCTCATGTCGTAGTTGTGCATCGGCAAGTGTCCCCGCTGGTTTCGTGCTACCTTTGATTGTGCTTACATAAGAATCGCACTGTGGAAATCTTGCGCATGCCCACGCATACCTTTCCGGATGAGTTGCGTCCTTCCCATAGATATCATAAAAATGAACTAATTTTGCTTTACTGCCACAATAAGGACATTTGATTTCTTTTTTTCTCATGTTTTACCTCCTTCACCTCTGCTTTTTTGCCCTCTTCCCGAAAAAATCCAACAAAAAAAAGGACTGATTCATTTTCCTGTATTTTTACCAAGAAAATTTATCAATCCTTATCTTTGAATCTATTCTACCTAATTTGGGTTGTGTCTTGTCAATAGGTTACTTCGTTATTTACAAGAAATTAATTTTTCAAATTTTTCTGGATTGTAGCAATATGGCATCTTTCGTTCATTTTTATCGGATCAGATTTCTCTGATTCCTTAGTGCTATATATACGTCACTTTGTATTTTGCGTCAACTTACCTATTTTCACACAAAAAAAGAGTGTGAAAAACAAATCAATGTTCATTCACACTCTTTATTCATGAGATTGCTTTATAGTCATAAAAATGCGTAAAATTCGCTGAAGGAAGTCGTCTTTTCAATTGACGCAATTCCTTACGCAAACCTGACACAAAAACCTCTGATAATCTACAATAAATTATGATACTTTATGACAAGTACGCAACCTTACATCTTATTCCGAAACCACGCCTAAAATGCAGTAAATTCAAGGTCTTGCAGTGGTTCCTCCATCGGACTTTGCCGACGTACTTATGCGTTCATCTGTGCTGCTACCTCAGCTGCGAAGTCCTCGTTTTTCTTCTCAAGACCTTCACCTGTCTCGAAACGTACGAAACCTGTGATCTTGATGTCAGCGCCAACTTCTTTGGAAACCTGCTGTAAGTATTTAGCAACAGTCTGTTTTCCATCCTCAGCTTTTACATATGGCTGCTCAAGCAGGCATACTTCTTTCAGCTCTTTGTTCAGACGTCCGATGATCATTTTCTCAATGATATTGTCCGGTTTGTCCGGGTTCTCATTTTTAGCCTGAGCAAGAAGGATAGATTTCTCATGCTCTTTGTACTCTTCGCTTACATCGTCAGAAGATACATATTTCGGAGCAAGAGCTGCAACCTGCATTGCTACGTTTGTAAGAGCCTCTTTTACAGCGTCATTAACAACTGCTGTCTCAGCTTTTACAAGAACACCGATACGTCCGCCACCGTGGATATAAGATACGATACATCCGTTCTCCTGTGTCTCTTTCTGGAATCTACGAATATTCAGGTTCTCACCGATAACTGCGATTTTCTCTACAAGAGCATCTTTTACAGTTTTGGAAGAATCTGCATTCCATGTCTCTGCTAAAAATGCATCCATATCAGCTGCATCAGAAGCAACAGCCTGAGCTGCAACAGCCTCTACATACTGCTGGAATGTCTCGTTTTTAGCAACGAAATCTGTCTCAGAGTTAACCTCTACGATTGCTGCTGTGTTGTCACCATCCATAGCGACACGTACAAGACCTTCTGCTGCGATACGTCCAGCTTTTTTCTCAGCTTTTGCCTGTCCGTTCTTTCTTAAGAACTCAACAGCTGCGTCCATATCACCGTTTGTCTCTGTAAGAGCTTTTTTGCAGTCCATCATACCTGCGCCGGTCATTTCTCTTAATTCTTTTACCATTGATGCTGTAATTGCCATGGTTTTATTCCTCCGATTTCATTCATAGTGATGCGGTTCCCCGCAAATCTACAGATTACTCCTCTGTTCCTTCAGCCTCTTCGAAAACTTCCTCGTCAGCCTCTACAGTACCCTGTTTTGCTTCGATAACAGCGTCTGCCATTTTGGAAACGATCAGTTTTACGGCTCTGATAGCATCATCGTTACCCGGGATTACATAATCTAACTCTTCCGGATCACAGTTTGTATCAGCGATACCGATCAGCGGAATTCCCAGTGTGTGTGCTTCCTGAACACAGATTCTCTCTTTTTTCGGATCTACAACGAAGATTGCATCCGGGATTCTGTCCATCTCTTTGATACCGCCAAGGTTTTTCTCAAGTTTATCCCACTCTTTTTTGAGGTTGATAACTTCTTTTTTCGGCAGAACATCGAATGTTCCATCCTCAGACATTTTCTCGATTGCTTTCAGTCTAGCGATACGGCTCTGGATTGTTTTGAAGTTTGTGAGCATACCACCTAACCATCTCTCGTTTACATAGTACATTCCACAACGCTCAGCTTCTGCCTGGATAGCATCCTGTGCCTGTTTCTTTGTACCAACGAAAAGAATTGTACCACCTTCAGCAACGATATCTGCTACTGCATTGTAAGCCTCATCAACTTTACCTACAGATTTCTGTAAGTCGATGATGTAGATACCATTTCTCTCTGTGTAGATGTACGGAGCCATTTTAGGGTTCCATCTTCTTGTCTGGTGTCCGAAATGTACACCTGCTTCCAGTAACTGTTTCATTGAAATAACGCTCATTTTTTTACCTCCATGGTTTTGTCTCTTCCATATGCATCTCACCCGCCGGTTCACCCTGTGGGCACCATCCCGGTTAGTCCGCATATGTGATTAATATAGTATTTATCTAAAAAAGCGCACAAAAAAATTTGTGACTTTTCTCAGACCGATTCAGTATAGCATACTTATAGGTACGCTTCAAGACATTTTTAGTCATTTTTTGCCTTGAGATTGTCTAATTCTTCGAACACTGCATCATTTAATACTTTAATGTAGGTTCCTTTCATTCCTGAGGAACGGGATTCAATGACACCGGCACTCTCAAATTTGCGCAGTGCATTGACGATAACGGAACGTGTGATGCCGACGCGGTCAGCGATTTTGCTGGCAACAAGGATTCCCTCGCGGCCTTCCAGCTCATCAAAAATATGCTCGATAGCATCCAGCTCGGAGTAAGAAAGTGTGCTCAGTGCAGATTTTACAATCTGTTTCTTTCTGGTCTCTTCCTCGTTCTCCTCGTTTACGGAACGCATCATTTCCAGTCCTACGACTGTGGTACCGTACTCGCACAGGATAATGTCATCAATATCAAACTGTGCATTCTGGCGATATACAAATAAAGTACCAAGACGCTCACCTGCAATATCGATCGGTGCGATGGTTGCTGCATAGCCTTTTTCGCTGTCTACCATAAATCCAAGTGTCTCCAGATTTACATTCTCCTTAGTAGAAAGGATACCCAGTAATCTCTCATTTAAAGATGCATCAATATAATTTCCTACCTGATCTGCCAGAAGTTCTGTGATCTCGATCACTTCCGGGCGAAGTCCTGTTCCAAGAACTTTTCCTTTTTTACTGATTACCAGTACGTTCGATGCAAGGATATCTGTCATAACATCACAAATGTCATTAAAAACAACTTTAGACGAATTGTTATTATGAAGCAGTTTTCCGATTTTTCGTGTTTTGTCTAATAACTGTACGCTGCTCATAGCTTCCTCCATATCATTTTTCTTATCTATCACGCCGATTTTTCGGCCAAAAAATAGTGCCAAGATAATTAACAGGCATATCTTAGCACTATTTTTCTGTAAATTCAACAAATTTTATTTAAATCTGTCATATTTTTTCAAATTTCACAAGAAATTTTAAAAATCACAACTTTTTCAGTCATTTTATACATTTAATTTTGTATAAAACTACCCTCGACGTGTTATTCTTCGGAAGTTTCCGGTTTTCCCATAACATAACCGCACTGCTCGTCCGCGCAGACCAGCTTGTTTCCTTTTTCCACCATGTAGCCGCCGCACTGTGGGCACGGGATCTTGGACGGTTTCTGCCAGGACATGAAATCACATTCCGGATTGTTCTCGCAGCCGTAATATTTTCTTCCTTTTTTCGTTTTCTTTAAAACGATATCTTTGCCGCATTTCGGGCAGGCTACGCCGATCTTTTCAAAATACGGTTTTGTGTTGCGGCACTCCGGAAAGCCCGGGCATGCAAGGAATCTGCCGTGCGGTCCGTATTTGATGACCATGTGGCGTCCACACTGTTCGCAGACAACGTCGGTTACTTCATCCTCAATCTTTACTTTTTCCAGTTCTGCTTCTGCCGCTTTTACTGCCGCATCCAGATCCGGATAGAAGTTTCGAATGATCATCTTCCAGTCTACGGTGCCTTCCTCGACTTTATCCAGCAGGGACTCCATATTTGCGGTGAAGCGCTCGTCCACGATCTCCGGGAAGGCTTCCTTCATAATATTATTGACAACCTCGCCAAGTTCGGAAACATAGAGGTTTTTATTTTCTTTTACAATATATCTTCTGCCAAGAATCGTTGTAATAGTCGGAGCATAAGTACTCGGACGTCCGATGCCAAGTTCCTCCAGTGTTTTTACCAGAGATGCCTCGGTAAAGTGTGCCGGTGGCTGCGTAAAATGCTGCTTCGGCTCGATTTCTTCTTTGGTCAGCTCTGAAGTCTCATCTAGTGATTTTGATAAAAATACACGGTCGGATTTTTCCTCATCTAAGGTATAAACAGACATGAAACCATCGAATTTTACCTTGGAAGCAGATACATGAAAACGGTATTTTCCGGCACCAATGGTAACAGATGTGGTCTCATATACTGCCGGTGTCATACAGCTCGCTGCAAAACGGTTCCAGATGAGTTGATACAGACGGAACAGATCGCGGCTTAAAGATTCTTTTACCATAGCCGGTGAACGATTCAGATCTGTCGGTCGGATTGCTTCATGGGCATCCTGGATTTTTGCTGTATTTTTCTTCACATCAGCACTTCCGCCCACATAATCAGCGCCATAATTGCTGCCGATATACTCTGCTGCCGCTGCCTCTGCTTCCTCAGACACACGGGTGGAATCGGTACGCAAGTATGTGATCAGACCAACAGTTCCGCTGCCTTTGATATCCACACCTTCATATAACTGCTGCGCCAGACGCATGGTCTTCTGAGTGGAAAAATTCAGATGCTTACTTGCTTCCTGCTGCAGGGTACTTGTCCGGAACGGAAGTGGCGGCTTTTTGGTACGCTCGCCTTTTTTCACTTCCAGTACTTTATATTCGGAAGACTCGATTTCTTTTAAAATTGCATCTAATTCTGCCTGATTGTGAATCTGGATCTTGCCGTTTTCATCGCCGTAAAATTTTGCAACCAATGGTTTTTTCTCGCCTTTTACGTTTAATACCACATCAATGGTCCAGTATTCTTCCGGAATGAATGCGTTGATCTCGTCTTCACGGTCACAGATGATACGCAGTGCCACAGACTGCACACGACCTGCACTCAAGCCACGTTTTACTTTCGCCCAGAGTACCGGACTGATTTTGTAACCTACCATACGGTCCAGCACACGACGCGCCTGCTGCGCATCCACCAGATTCATATCAATCTCACGTGGATTCTTCAGCGAAGCCTTTACCGCATTTTTCGTAATCTCATTGAATGTAATACGTTTCGCATCTTTGTCATTTAACTTTAAAGCCGTTGCCAGATGCCAGGAAATTGCCTCACCCTCACGGTCCGGGTCAGTTGCAAGATACACTTTATCTGCTTTTTTTACTTCTTTTCGCAGATTTGCCAGAATATCTCCTTTTCCACGGATAGTAATATATTTCGGTTCAAAGTCATTTTCCACATCAAACCCAAGCTGACTTTTCGGCAGATCACGCACATGTCCGTTCGATGCTGCTACCTCGTAATTTTTTCCAAGAAATTTCTTTATTGTCTTAACCTTTGCAGGAGACTCCACGATTACTAAATACTTCGCCATACTTACCTCTTAACCCCTATGTTCTTACTTATTTATATACGTTTACAAAAATAGTTTTGAAAAGTTTCCTGCACCAGTCCGTACCGCTTGAGTTTGTCTAAACTATGCAGTACTGTAATCAGATCCAAACCTGTTTCTTCTATAATATAGTTAATATATCGGCTGTGGAAACCAAGACAACCATACACCAACTTTTCGCTTTTATCAAGGGAAATATTTTTTATTTTTGTCGTTTCTACATTTTTTTCGGGCAAATATCCCAGATTTTGCAAAAAAATATCCAGATCATAGATAATTCCCGCGCCCTGACCAATCAGGGCATTGCATCCGTCGCTCAATACATCTCCGAAGCGCCCCGGCACCGCATAGACATCTTTGCCCTGTTCCAGCGCCGCGTCTGCCGTGATCAGAGATCCACTCCTTTTCTTTGCCTCTACCACCACCAGACTGTCGGACAGGGCACTGATGATGCGGTTGCGCTCCGGGAAGCGATAAGGCAGCGGTTCCGTTCCCGGCGGATACTCCGACAAAATACCTCCGCCGGAAGTCTGGATATTTTCATACAGATTCCGGGCATTTTTCGGATAACAGATATCGCAACCGCAGCCAAGGACAGCAAAGGTGCTGCCCTTCCCCTGCAGGGCACCGGCATGAGAGGCACTGTCGATGCCAAGTGCCATGCCGCTGATCACCTGCACGTCTTTGCCTGCCAGCATTTTGCCAAGCTTTGTGGCGATACTTCTGCCATACTCTGAACACATGCGGGCACCTACGATGCCTACGCTTTTTCTTGCATCTGGCATGGAACCCTTGCAGAAGATCGCATATGGCGGTTGTGCAATGTCTTTTAAGCGCTGTGGATATTTTTTACTTCCAATGGGAAACATCTGGATGTTTTGCCCCAGGAAGCGCTCCCAGGCACGGTTCAGATCTTTTTTGCGGCTTTCCAACAGATGCTGTAGTTCATTGTCGGTAAAAAGGTGCATATTTTTTAAAGTTTCTTCCCGGAGTTCATAGACTGCCTGTGCACTGCCGCATAATTCACGGACTTGGATTCGTTTGCTGCTGTTGATATTTGTCAGAGAGGCTAACCAGAAATCATACTTTAGATCATTTTTCCTTTGATTCTCTGCTATCTCTCCCTGTTTTTCGCTCTTTTCTATCTTCTCGGGAAATTCTCTACTTTGTCTTTTTTCAGAATCTTCTCTGGCTTCCTTTTCTTGGGAAAACCTTTGTGTATGATCAAAAATCTCGTTCTTTTTATTCATTTCACGCATACTTAGTCCCTCCTCCAGTAATTCTTGTCCGGATTTCGGAACATAAAAGCTTCTTCCAGATGTCCCCACTGAATATTTTCCGCTCCTTCCATATCTGCAATGGTGCGGGCCGTTTTCAGGATTTTCCCATAAGTGCGGGCACTTAAATGATATTCCTCATACTTGTCCTGCATCCGCTCCGCGGACTCCGCATCCAGCGCGCAGAATGTTTCCAGATCTTCCATGTTCATCTGACTGTTAAACCGATATTTTCTGCCTTCGAACCGCTCCCGTTGAATTTCATGCACCCGTTCTACCCGGGCACGGATCACCGCACTGCTTTCTTCCTCTCGCATATCCACCATCGTTGTGTAGCGAACTTCTTCTGTTTCCACACACAGGTCAATACGATTCAAAAATGCCTGTGAAATGCGGCTGATGTAGTTTTTGATCGCCTGCGGCCTGCAGTTACAGCGATCCAAATTAGGGTAGAAACCACATGGACAAGGATTTGTAGATGCCACCAGCATAAAATCCGCCGGATAGACAAAACTGCCTCCTACCCGGGAAATGTGGACTTTCTTTTCCTCCAACGGTTCCCGCAATACATCTAAAATTCCCGGTTTAAACTCCGCCAGTTCATCCAGAAATAAAATTCCATGATGCGCCAGACTGATTTCTCCGGGATGCGGCTGCTTTCCGCCGCCCACCAGAGCCTGCGCCGTCACCGTATGGTGCGGACTGCGAAAGGGGCGTTCATTCTGAATGATACGTTCCTGATCCAGCAGACCACAGAGCGAATAAATCTGAGAAAGTTCCAGTTTTTCCTCCCGGCTCAGTTCCGGCAAAATCGTTGGAATCCGTTTCGCTGCCATGGTCTTTCCGGAACCCGGCGGCCCCATCATCAACAGATTGTGCATGCCGCTGACGGCGATCTCGCAGGCACGGCGCAGCATCGGCTGTCCCCGCAATTCCGAAAAATCCACATCATACTCTGTCTTCCAGATTTCCTGCTGCTCCCGGTAAAAACAGGTCTCCGGCAGTTCCTGCTGACAAATCTGTACGAATTCTTTGAGATTTTTCACCGGAATGACTTTTACGGTATCTAAAATTGCTGCTTCCCGGGCATTCTCCCACGGCACCACAATCCCCTGCATGCCTTCTTTCTGTGCCAGTACTGCTGCAGACAGTACGCCTTTGGTTGGCAAAATACTGCTATTTAATCCAACCTCTCCAAGCAGCAGATAATTACTTAAAATATGCTCATCCAGAAAACCAAATGCTGCCAGAACAGACGCTGCCATGGGCAGATCACACCCGGTGCCAGATTTTCGCACATCCGCCGGTGTCAGATTAATGGTAATCTTCTTGGCTGGCAGACGAAATCCTGCGTTTTTCAGGGCAGTACGCACCCGCTCTCTGGCTTCCTTTACCTCTGATGTCAAAAATCCCACCATATCAAAGGAAGGCATGCCGTCACTGACATCCGTTTCTACCTTCACCGGAAGCGACTCAAAGCCACAAACTACCGCTGTTTTAATTACACTATACATATATTCATTTTTCCTCTTTTCGTATACGGAAAAATCCGGCGATTGCCGAAAAAAGTAAAAAGTAAGATAAAAGACATGTTTACTGTAGCATATCTGTACCAAAAAGTCCATCTTGAAATTCTTCTTCCACATACTGGATATGTTTTGTAACGGTCGAACAGGCACAGGGAATGATATCTGCCGCTTTTTTCAGGCTCTGACAGCGGTATACTGCCAGAATGGTCTCAAGGTGTTCTATTTTCATTTACGCTCTCCCTCAAGCTGTTACTCTTGAAATCTTTTTCTGATTGTAACATATCTTTTCTTTGCTATTAAGCCGATTATCCCTCCACAAACTCCTGCCGTAACTTTTCCAATGCCTTCTTCTCAATCCGGCTGACATAAGATCTGGAAATTCCAAGACCTTTGGCAATTTCCCGCTGTGTGGCAGGTTTTGTGTTGTACAGACCGTATCGCCGCCGAATGATCCAGCTTTCCCGCTCATCCAGCACCTTCGGCAACAGTTCGTATAACCGAAGAATATTTTTCTTTTCTACCACCCGCTCCCACAGCTCTGGTTCGCCGCTCTCTACGATATCCAGCAATTTGATCTGATTGCCTTCTTTGTCCGTTCCGATAGGCTCATAAAGCGATACATCTCTGGCTGTTTTCTTTTTACTGCGAAAATACATCAGCAGTTCATTTTCAATACAGCGGGCGGCATAGGTTCCCAGACGGCTTCCTTTTTCCAGATTGTAGGTTGACACGGCCTTGATCAGTCCGATGGTTCCAATGGAGATCAGATCTTCCATATCTTCCTGCGCGCCCTGATATTTCCGTGCAATGTGTGCCACAAGCCGCAGATTTCGCTCGATTAATACCGATTTTGCCTGCTCGCTTCCGTTTTTCAGCTGCTCCAGATACTGCTTTTCTTCCAACGTACTCAGCGGCGATTGAAATGATTTCAAATCGGCACCTCCGTGTGCGGCCTTTCTATTATTCTATGTCAGGCAGGCTTTTCCCGTGTCTGAAAATCTGTGTGGTTTTCCGGCAATCACAATAATGGGGACTAGCATTTATCTAATTTTCAAAAAAACAAGAACCAGAAACGACCAGTTTTCTGATTCCTGCTTTTATGTCTAAGTATTTATCTCAGTCGAGAAGACTCCCACTTCTGCAAGTGGTGAGTAAT
>NZ_JRFU01000105.1 GCF_003122485.1 Eubacterium ramulus | reverse complement strand
CGCTGACCAGAATCACGCACCAAGTCTCACGTGCGTTCGACTTGAATCAAACGTGATTTGCACTTTTTTTGGAAATTTATATAACTTAAAGAAATTTAAAGTATATCGAGGAGGAGTACCAATGATTAACGAAGTTATGGAGTACAATAAGAAATTTGTGGAGGATAAAGCATACGAACCGTATCTGACCAGCAAGTATCCGGACAAAAAACTGGCAATTCTGACCTGTATGGATACACGTCTGACAGAGTTACTTCCGGCAGCACTTGGTCTGAAAAATGGTGATGCAAAAATTATAAAAAATGCCGGCGGCGTGATCACACATCCATACGGTAGTGTGGTTCGAAGCCTGTTAGTAGCGATTATTGAGCTTGGTGTAGAAGAAGTTATGGTTATCGGACATACAGACTGTGGGGTACAGGGTATGGATGGTGGAAAACTTCTGGAAGAGTTGACACACAGAGGCGTTTCACAGGAACATATCAATATTGTGCGAAACAGTGGTATTGATCTGGAAAAATGGCTTGGTGGCTTTGAATGTGTGGAGCAGTCTGTCAGAGATACCGTGATTGCATTGAAAAATCACACACTGATGCCAAAGAATATCACGATCACTGGATTTATCATGGATTCCGTAACCGGTGAATTACGTCAGGTGCCAGTAGAAGAATAAGCGATTTTACACTTTTCTAATATCGGAAGCAGTGCTATACTGATAGAGATTATAAAACATATGATAAAAACATACGAAGGAGAAATTTCATGCCTGTATTTGATTTTAATAATAAACCAGATAAAAATTCACATGGAAAATGTACTTACACCATGGTTTTTTCCAATGCTTCCGAAGCATCCGCAGAATCTCCGATTCTGTTACTGGATAACAAGATTCGCCAGTGGAAGCATCATTCATGTGGTGTTTTTACCAATCCTGTAAAACGCACTTCCTTTGAATTTGAGGAAGAAGATGGCAAGATCAGTGCGGATATTTTACAGATTGATGCACGTTTTGTCAGCCTGTTGCGCTGGCTTGGTGAAAACCATATTACCGTACGCCTTTCCGGAGAAAACCGTCCAGATGGTTATGCTGTATACAAGATCCGTGAGATTGCCTTTGGAGGTGGCACAAAACTGTCCGCTGAGGACGGATTTTTACAGTTTATGATGGAGCGTCTGTTTGCCAGCAACGCACCGACAGAGGTGTTTGACGAAGAAGAACAGGAAGAAGAAGGCGACAGCATGAAGCTGACCAGTCTGCAGAGTATCACAGATTTTATGAACTGTGCAGGACGCACTTTGCCGGATAACATTCGTCTGTGGGCGCGTCGAAATTTGGCAGTTGCCCGTTCCCATGAAGTTTCCGCGGAGGAGCGCCGTCATGCACAGCGTGCTCTTTCTATTATGATGAACATCCGTTGGAAGAGCAATTATTTTGAAGCAATCGACCCGGAAGAAGCACGTCGGATTCTGGATGAAGAATTATATGGTATGGAGCGTGTAAAACAGCGTATCATCGAGACAATCATCCAGATCAACCGTACCCATACACTGCCGGCTTATGGTCTGCTTCTGATCGGACCTGCCGGAACCGGAAAATCCCAGATTGCCTATGCGGTAGCACGTATTCTGAAACTGCCGTGGACCACACTGGACATGAGCTCCATCCATGATCCGGAGCAGCTGACCGGAAGTTCCCGTGTTTATGCCAATGCAAAGCCGGGTATTATCATGGAGGCATTTTCCGCAGCAGGAGAATCCGGACTGGTATTTATCATCAATGAGTTAGATAAGGCTTCCAATGGAAAAGGAAATGGCAATCCGGCAGATGTACTGCTGACCTTGCTGGATAACCTTGGATTTACGGATAACTACATGGAATGTATGGTTCCGACGGTTGGCGTATATCCGATCGCAACTGCCAATGACAAAGACCGCATCAGCGCACCGTTGATGTCACGTTTTGCAGTCATTGAGATTCCGGATTATACACCGGAGGAGAAAAAGACAATTTTCGCCCGTTTTTCACTGCCGAAAGTATTAAAACGTATGGGCATGAGTGAGGATGAGTGCATCGTGACACCGGAAGGCTTAGATGCAGTTGTGAAAAAATATGAGAACACAACCGGTATCCGTGATCTGGAGCAGGCAGCAGAGCATATCGCTGCAAATGCACTGTACCAGATCGAGGTAGATCATGTGGCATCCGTTACTTTTGATGCGGATGCAGTAGACTCTTTGCTGGAGTAATGCCTCAGATCATAATACACAGATCCTTTGGCAACTTTTGAAGCCACATGTGCGCCAAAGACACCCAGTCGTGCCATGATTGCCAGTCCGAACCGGCGGAAGGCATATTCGGCACCAAAAATCTGACGGATATCCTTCACGGATTTGAAATCATAAAAATATTTGGACGCTTCATAAAAAGTTTCCTGCAATTCCCAAGGCGACATATGCTTGGGGAGAAAGGTGACATTCATCATGTCAAAGCGGCTCCAGTCGCTGGTGATCATACGGTGATCCTGACAAAACTGGTCGTAAACTGGTGTGCCGGGAAAGGGTGTCAAAATAGCAGGTTGTAACTGATAGGCATGGATAGATTTTGCGAAAGCAACACTTCTGTCCATGTCTTTTTTTGTATCTTCATCCAGTCCAAGAACGATGCTTGCAATCATACGGATTTTGTATTTTTCGCAGGCAGCACCGGCTTTTCGGATATCTTCGATATTCTGTCCTTTATGGATCTCATCTAAGGCATTCTGGTTCAGCGATTCAATGCCGATCAACACTCTGGTCAGATGCGCGTCATGTAAAAGCTGCAATAATTCCGCATCATTCGCCAGATCCGTTCGCCCAAAGAAAAAGCTCTCTTTGAACGTAAGATGTTCGGCGATCATCCGGCGGCAGATATCTTTTGCCCGTTCTTTGTCCGCGGTAAAATTGTCATCTTCAAAATTCAGATAGCGAAAGCCCATTTGTTTATACATGCGGATCTCATCAATGACGTTATCCACACTGCGCTGTCGGTAAGGGGCAAACATGCGGGACGTGGTGCAGAACGTGCAGCGGTAGGGGCATCCTCTGGTGGAAATAACATTTGCCGCGACGCAGGGTGTTTTCAGAATCGAATAATCTGGAAATGGTGCCTCATCCACATTGGTCAGAGAGATCCCCTGCACGATCCGGGTGTTTAAACGTCCTTCCACTACATCTAAAATAACTTTTTCGCCTTCCCCGACAATGACCTGATCTGCATGCTGCAGGGCTTCTTCGGGAAGCCAGGTCGGATGCATACCGCCCATGATCACGCGGGCATTGGAATGTTTGTGGATGATGTCTGCCAGTTCATAACCTCTGGGAGCATTGGAGGTCATCAGTGACAGGCAGAAAATATCCGTATCCTTTAGCAGATGTTTTAACGGCAGGCGGGCGTTTAATTCTTCATAGGCTTCCACCTGATACCCGGCTTTTTTTAAAATGCCACCAAGGATCAACGGACCTGTGATGGAGTTGGACTGTCCGTAAATTTTCCCACCAAGACGATAGAGAGGAATCCGGCGCAGGTCGGAAGCAGGTACAATAAATACAATTTTCATAATTAAAAACCTCACAGAAACTATCTTTTTTGCAAGTATTGCCATTCCGTGGGAATCTATGCCAAAGTAAATCAAAATCGCAACAGTCGACTTGTATAAAAAATTATGGTACAATGAGCGCAATTGGATGAGGAATGCAGAGGACATTCTTAAAATTATGAGGTAAGTGAGATATATGGCAAATACAAATAGAAGAAAACACATCTGTACCGGACTGATGGCGCATGTGGATTCCGGAAAAACCACGCTGTCAGAGGCACTTTTGTATACTTCCGGAGCAATTCGAAAACTTGGAAAAGTAGATACAAAAGATGCATTTCTGGATACCGATGAGCGGGAGCGTGCCAGAGGAATTACGATTTTTTCCAAACAGGCGGAACTGACCTGGCGCGACACGGATCTGACATTATTAGATACACCGGGGCATGTGGATTTTTCTGCGGAGATGGAGCGTGTGCTTCAGGTGCTGGATTACGCAGTGCTGCTGATCAGTGGATCAGATGGTGTGCAGGGACATACGCAGACACTGTGGAATCTGTTGCAGCAGTATGAGATTCCAACGTTCTTTTTTGTAAATAAAATGGATCAGCCGGGAGCGGATCAGGCAGCTGTGATGACCGAATTAAAAGAACGGTTATCCGAAGGATGCATTGACTTTTCCGCTTCGTCCGTTTTGGCAGATGCAGTGATAGCAGACGTTGCAGACGCGAAAAAGGATTATGATGCTAAGCAGACGATGGACTCTGGAATGAATACAGATCAGAGTGTTTTATCTTTGGAAACATGGTATGAGGAACTGGCAACCTGTCAGGAGGAAGCACTGGAAACATATCTGGAAACCGGAACGGTGTCTGAGGCGCAGATTCGGGCAATGACCCGGGACAGAGAAGTATTTCCGTGTTATTTTGGTTCTGCCCTGAAAATGGAAGGAATCGAAACCTTTTTAAATGGATTTGAGTTCTGGACGGAAGAAGATACCTATCCATCGGAATTTTCTGCAAAAGTGTACAAGATTTCCAGGGATGAGCAGGGCAACCGTCTGACGCATTTAAAAGTAACCGGCGGTGTATTAAAAGTAAAAGATCTTCTTCGCACGAAGTCAGACGGGGAAGATGACGTGTTGGAAAAAGTCAACCAGATTCGTGTATATTCCGGCGAAAAATACGAAGTCCGTCAGCGGGCAGAAGCCGGAGAAATCTGTGCGGTCACCGGGCTTGCAGAGACCTATCCTGGACAGGGACTGGGAGAAGAAGCGGAAACGCTGCCACCGCTGTTAGAGCCAGTTCTGACCTGTCAGGTTTGTCTCCCGGAAGGCTGTGATCCGGCGCTGATGCTGCCAAAACTGAAACTGCTGGAAGAAGAACAGCCAGAACTGCACATCGTCTGGGATGAGCAGTTACAGGAGATTCAGGCACAGATCATGGGAGAAATCCAGACAGAAATTTTACAGAGCGTTATTGCAGAGCGCTTTGGCATAGATGTTACTTTTGGAAAATCCCATATTGTATACAAAGAAACGATTGCAAATACGGTGGAGGGCGTCGGACATTTTGAACCGTTGCGTCATTATGCGGAAGTGCATTTATTACTGGAGCCGCTTCCGGCAGGCAGCGGGTTACAGATTGACGTAGATTGTAGCGAGGATATGTTAGATAAAAACTGGCAGCGCCTGATCGTGACGCACCTTCTGGAGCGGGAACATCGTGGCGTACTGACAGGATCTGCTATCACAGATATGAAAATTACATTGATCGCCGGTCGGGCACATCAGAAACATACCGAGGGCGGAGATTTCCGTCAGGCGACTTACCGTGCTATTCGTCAGGGTTTGATGGAAGCGGAAGCGGTATTGTTAGAGCCATATTATCAATTTCGGATAGAACTCCCGGAGCAGATGATTGGACGGGCAATGACAGATATTGAAAAAATGAACGGCACTTTTGAAATTACACAGGCACAGGGAGGGCTTTCGGTATTGACCGGACGCGCGCCAGTCAGTGAAATGCAGGATTATCCGAAAGAAGTGGCAGCTTACACGAAAGGCTTCGGACGTATTTTCCTCACATTGGATGGCTATGCGCCATGCCATAATGCGGCAGAAGTCATTGATGCGATTGGATATGATGCGGAACACGATACAGCCAATCCATCCGGTTCGGTATTTTGTGCGCATGGTGCAGGTTTTACAGTTCCATGGAACGAAGTAAAAGAGCATATGCATGTGGAAGGATGGCAGCCGGAAACCGTGAAAAGGGAAGAACTTCCGGAACGGGCAACACGAAGTGTCATGGATGAGTGGATCGGTGTGGATGAAGTAGATGCCATTCTGGAAAAAACATTTTATGCAAACAGCGGCGCTCGAACCCGCAGAAACGGTGTTGTACGCCGGCGCAGAGTGGAAAGTCGGACGGAATCTGTTACCAGAAATTTTACATCACAGCCGAAAAAACAGGAATATCTGCTGGTGGACGGTTACAATATCATCTTTGCCTGGGATGAACTCAAAGACCTTGCAAGAGAAAATATGGATTCTGCCAGAGGTATTTTATTAGACAAGCTGTGTAACTATCAGGGTATGAAGCAGATCGAAGTTATTGCTGTGTTCGATGCATACCGTGTGATCGGACATGAGACAGAATGCTTCGATTATCACAACATTCATGTCGTATTTACAAAAGAAGCAGAAACTGCCGATCAGTATATTGAAAAATTTGCACATACCAATGCGTCAAAATATCAGGTCACCGTGGCAACGTCTGATGGACTGGAGCAGGTCATCATCCGTGGCGAGGGCTGTCGGTTGCTGTCAGCCAGAGATCTGCATGCAGAAATGGAGCTGGCAGGAAAGCAGCTCAGTGAGACATATATGCAGGAGTCAACAACGAAAAATCGCCTGATCGGAGAACTTCTGGAGGCACAAAAGAAAAATGATGCCTCAACGTAAGTATGTAAGTATATGAAGAGAACTCCAGCTATTTTGTCTTGTCCGCTAATAATCGCGTTCCAAGAAAAAATAGCTGAAGTTCTCTATTTCAGTTAAGAGTGAATATGGGCAAGTTTATTCAGTAACGTAAATGCAGAAAAAAGAAATCTTCTCCTCAAAGCAGGCATTTTAGCCTGCGTGAGGTGACGATTTCTTTTTTCTGTTCACAACCTAAATAAAACTTCAACTTGTCATAATGTATCGGATTTCCCATTTTTCAACCTGCAGTTTACCGTCAATAACTTGCAAAATGCGAAAAATGTGGTATAATTAGCACTCAATAGGACACTTTGCTAACAGAAGGAGGCGATCGTATGTTAGTTCTACCAGTATATGATTTACTGCTCCTTCCGGGCGTCACATTTAATTTCAAAAAAGACGTTCTGGAACGCATGCAGGTTGAAAAAGTAGAAAAGGGAGAAGAAATTCTGTTTCTGATCCAGAAAGAAGAAAAGAAGCGGGAAGACCTTATCGTAGATGATTTTCAGGAAAAAGGTCTGGTAGGAACCGTAGAAAATGTGGATGATGAGGGAAATATCAGTATCCGTGTTCACAATCGTGTGGATGTTTCTGACATAGAGATAACGGATGGAGCTTTTACCGCGGATGCAGCGATCTGTTCCGAAATCGCAGATCTGCCGGAGGAAGAAGAAAAAGAGATTTATAAAGAAGCGAAAAAGAGTCTGATCCAGTTTGTCAGCGGTTTTCAGTGGGGAGTCTGGGCGCGGGCGTTTATTCAGCACTGGAGTAACATGACAGAGATCATCTGTGCGCTGTCCGCTTATTTGAGTATTACGCCGGAGGAAAAATATGCGATCATTGCTGCAGATTCCGTGCGGGAACGTACAGAACTGATTGAGCAGTCCATTTATGAATTTATCGAGATGGCGCATGTCAGTGATGAGGCAGAAAGCGCTCAGCAGGAGACACATGAACGTGTTTACCGGGAGTCTGCCTTGAAGAAGCAGATTGAATTTTTGCAGGAGCAGTTAGATGAGATGCATCCGGAAAATATTTCCGATGTCCGCAAATTTGAGAAAAAGATTCAGGAATCCGGTATGAATGAGGAAGCCAGAGAAGAAGCGGAAAAGGTGCTGAACCGTATGAAACAGGAGGGCAAAGACAGCCACGAATACGGTCTGCTCTATGATTATCTGGATTTTATGACTTCCCTGAACTGGAAAGTGGCAGCGCCGGTAGAAATTGATTTAAATCAGGCGGAGCAGGTGCTGGATGAGCAGCATTATGGCTTGAAAAAAGTAAAAGAGCGTATCATAGAGCAGATTGCGGTGATGGCATTGAATAAGAAGCAGTCTGGTTCTATCCTGCTTTTTGTCGGTGCGCCGGGTACTGGTAAGACCAGTATCTGCCAGAGCATTGCCAAAGCACTGAACCGGGAATATGTGCGGATCAGTCTTGGTGGTGTCCGGGATGAGGCAGAGATCCGTGGCCACAGAAGAACCTATATTGGAGCGATGCCGGGACGAATTATGGAAGGCATGAAGCGCAGCGGCAGTTCGAATCCGGTCATGGTACTGGATGAAGTGGATAAACTGTCCCATGATTACAGCGGAGATCCGGCAAGTGCGCTGCTGGAAGTTCTTGATCCGGAGCAGAATTTCAGTTTTACTGATCACTATATGAATGTGCCGTATGATCTGTCAAATGTATTGTTTATCTGTACAGCGAACTCTGTTGATACGATTCCGGAGCCATTGCTGAACCGTATGGAAGTGATTCAGTTCCCAGGTTATACCGCCGTGGAAAAATTTGAAATTGCAAAAAAATATCTGCTTCCGAATGCGATGTCCACCATGGGACTGAAAAAGCAGAATCTGAAGGTAACGGACGATGCCATGCGTGCGATCATCAGTGAATACACAATGGAATCCGGTGTCCGCGGTTTAAAGAAAAAACTGGAGACACTGTGCCGTCAGGCAGCGGTAAAACTGGTCAAAGGCGAGCAGAAGAGTATTACCGTAGGGGTAAAACGTCTGAAAGAATTTTTGGGACGTAAGCAGTTACATCATGATGTGCGTATGCAGGAAGCACAGCCGGGGGTGGTAACCGGACTGGCATGGACCAGCGCAGGAGGAGAAATCCTCTTTATTGAGACTGCAAAAATCCGCGGTGACGGAAAAGTGAAAGTAACCGGACAACTGGGTGACGTAATGAAAGAGTCTGTGCAGATCGCGCTGACACTGGTGAAATCCATGTTTCCGGAGGAGGCAGAAGTCTTAAAAGAATCAGATCTGCATATCCATGTGCCGGCAGGCGCAGTTCCAAAGGATGGTCCGTCAGCAGGTATTACGATCGTGACAGCGTTGACATCTATGCTGTTGAACAAAGGTATTTCCCCGGAATTTGCCATGACGGGTGAAGTATCATTGCGCGGCGGTGTAATGCCGATCGGTGGTCTTCCTGAAAAACTGATGGCGGCACAGAGAGCCGGTATCAAGAACGTATTTATCCCGTATGATAACCGCGAAGATCTGGAGGATGTGGCAGAGGAAGTAAAAGCAGAGTTACATATTATTCCGGTCAAACGTGTGGAAGAAGTATTGAAGCATACTGGTCTGATAAGTGAAGATAAATAAACAGAAAAAGAACGTGTCTCTTAATATGTAAGGCACGTTCTTTTTCCATGTTTCATACAAGGTTTGAAAAGAATCGTCGTTAAAATCTGTTGTCTGAAATAAGTATATCAGCTATGATTCCTTCGCTGTATTTGGCTTTTTATATGGTTTTTGAGTGAGATCGGAGCGAATATTTTTTACGACCTCCAGCATCAGTTGTTGCTGCTCATCTGACAGGAGGACAAAATAATCCAGAAACTCTTTCTGCGTCTCATTCACCGGATATAATGTACTTTGATTATCCATGAAAAACTGTGACAGTGTGATATCAAAAGATTCGCAGATATATTCTAATGTTGCGATAGAAGGAATGGTATTTCTCTTACGCATATTAGAAATCGTGGAAGTTGATAATCCGGACAGTTTCGAAAGCTGATAATCGTTTAAATGTTGTCTCGCCATAATCTCGTCAATTCTTTTTAGTACATCCATGTTGAAACCTCCTGAAACTTCTGCCCGTATAAATAGTAGTAAACAATCGTATAAATTGCTTATACAAGTATTCCACCTAGTTTTATAGAAATAAAATAGCGTACATATGTATGCTAAAATTACTCAAGTGTGATATAAAAAATCTGTTTATACTTTTTTTATTTGACAAAATATTAGCAAAAGGGTAGCATGAGTGCTAGAAGTGTCTTATTTCAGTCAGTGTATACACGAAATTTTCAGAGTGTTTGACTTGTGTAGATACATTTTGCATCCATGGTTAGAGTATGGGTGTTTGATCGAATAACGGAACAGGAGGAGAAACTATGTACGATAAAGAGATGCTGGATAACTTTTCCAGAGATTATGCACAGAAATGTCGGGTGACAGACCAGATTTCCGCTGAATTGTTTGACGCAAACGGTGTGCTGCGTGGACTTCGTGATAAAAATGGAAATGGTGTCGTTGCCGGTTTGACCAATATATCAAAAATTGAATCCTTCCGAATGGAAAATGGACAGAAGATCCCATGTGATGGTAATCTCTGGTATCGTGGATACAATGTCATTGATCTGGTAAAAGGATTCGAGGGCAAACGTTACGGATTTGAAGAAGTTACTTATCTGCTGCTGTTTGGCGAACTCCCATCCCCGGCACAGTTGAAAACTTTCTGTGAAGCACTGGCAAATGCACGGCATCTGCCGACGAATTTTACGCGAGACGTTATTATGAAAGCACCGAGTGCCGATCTGATGAACTCTCTGACCAGAAGTGTATTGACACTGGCATCCTATGATGACGGGATTAGCGACAGTTCTTTACAGACGGTTCTGATGCAGTGTATGAAGCTGATCAGTGAGATGCCGATGCTTGCCGTATATGGTTATCATTCCTATAATCACTTTCTTCGGGATGAGAGCCTGTATATTCACCGTCCGCAGCCGGAGCTGTCCACCGCGGAAAATATTTTGCTGATGCTCAGACCGGATAAAAAATACACAGCACTGGAGGCACAGGTTCTGGATGCTGCACTGGTGCTTCATATGGAGCATGGCGGTGGAAACAACTCAACATTTACGACACGTGTTGTTACTTCGGCAGGTTCCGATACGTATTCCGTTATCGCGGCAGCACTGTCCTCTCTGAAAGGACCGAAGCACGGCGGTGCCAATATCAAGGTCGTTCAGATGATGGATGAGATCCGTCGGGAAGTATCTGACTGGGGTGATGAAGACGAAGTAAAAGCATACCTTGGAAAACTGGTTGATAAGCAGGCGTTTGATCGAAAAGGTCTGATCTACGGAATGGGACATGCCGTATATTCCCTGTCTGATCCGCGTGCCCGCGTATTCAAACATTTTGTAGAAGCACTTGCGATTGAAAAAGGCAGAGAAAAAGATTTTGCCCTGTATTCCATGATTGAGCGCCTGGCACCGGAAGTCATTGCTGAGAAGCGTAAAATTTACAAAGGTGTAAGTGCCAACGTCGATTTTTACAGTGGATTTGTATACAGCATGCTGGATATTCCGCTGGAACTTTATACACCGATTTTTGCCATGGCACGAATCGTTGGATGGAGTGCACACCGCATTGAAGAACTGGTAAATGCGGATAAGATTATTCGTCCGGCATACAAGAGTATCATGCAGGAACGCGATTATGTGCCGATGGATGAGCGTAAGTAATATTTTTTTACAGATAGTGGGCAGTTGTTCGCGCAGGAGGATGCAAGGAATTTATGTGTTCAAGTCGAACGCATGTGAGACTTGGTGCGTGATTCTGGTCAGCGCAAGCTGACATCTTCTTTT
>NZ_JRFU01000104.1 GCF_003122485.1 Eubacterium ramulus | reverse complement strand
AAGGAGTAACGCAGACGCATGATCGATAAAAATCTTTTTCTGGAAACATTACATGAAGTTGCTGAGATCGCAGCTACTTCCGGAGAAAAAATCAAACCGGAGGAAGTTCATAAATATTTCGAAGGAATGGAGCTTTCCCCGGAGCAGGAAAAAATGGTATATGAGTATCTGAATCTTCCACCGGAAGCAAAACAGGCACCGGTGACAGAGGAAGAAGAAGTTACCGAAGACGCTGAGGATATAGAGACCGTGGAAGTATATTCCACGACAGATTCTTCCAAAGACATTCAGATCGGTGCTGACCATGCCGCAGAAGACGAAGAAGATGATGTGCCACAGGCAAAAGATGTGGAAAAATTGTCTGATTCCGTTTACTATCGGATGTATCTGGATGAAGTCAGAGGACGCGGAGAGGCAGACGAAACAAAAATGCGGGAGCTGTATCAGCAGATTTTGCAGGGAGATCAGGATGCTGTCAACGGAATCGTAGACGGATGGTTGATGCGGATCATTCACATGGCGGGTATGTATGATGATGTGCCGGTCAATATGGAGGATCTGATTCAGGAAGGAAATATGGCGCTCTGGATGGCGCTGAGTGCATTGCCGGAGGTAGAAGGAGCCGCAGAGCTGGATTCTTATCTGGAAAAACAGGTAGTGGCAGCATTTGAGAATCATATCCGCGAGGTGACTGGCGATACCGATCAGGTGCAGGCGGTGCTTGGAAAGGCAGCGCTGCTGCATGAGGCACGTAAGTATCTGGCAAAGGAGAATTCACAGGATCCATCGATTAGACAGCTTAGTGAGTACACACATATTTCGCCGGAAGAAATACAGGATATACTGGCGCTCCAGAAGGAAAAAACGGAGTAAAAGTAGTGAAGAAAAACGACTCAATATTGAATCACGGGGACTAAGACGTCCCCTTAGATTAAATATTGAGTCGTTTTTCATACAAGTTACTGAAAGATTCGTTTTTTCTTTCTTCCGCGCCCTTCTATAAATTAAAGTATAAAAAGCGAAATTTTACCGTTCTTCCGGCAGCAGATATTTATTGAACAGCGGAATGACCGGATTTAGGTTGTTTTTTCTCCAGACAGCGACGAGATGCAGTGGATCTGTCTTGTAAAATGGCAATGACAGCACCGCAGTATTGGAGTTGGAGATACAGTTTTCGTCCAGTACGGAGAATCCCAGTCCGGCTTCTACTTTCAACAGAATATTCTGGATGGAGGATGCGTAAATGGTATTGGACGGTGTAAATCCATGTCGTTCGCAAAACTGCACGATGTTGTTGTAGGCACCTTTTGAAATGGCAGGATCGATGGCGATCATGGTTTCTGTACTCAGAGAGTCGAAATGAATTTCGTCTGATTTGGCCAGTGGGTGTGCCTTTGAAATGACACATTTTGGTGCTGATTCGAAGAAAACCTGATAGATGATATCATCGGTCGGATAATCGATTAGGTCAAAATCAAGTGTCAGCGCAATATCAATTTTACCATTCATAAGGGATTCCCTCAGTTCCTGAAAGTTTCCACTGATGATATCGATCTTGATGTTCGGATGTTTTTCGCGAAGTGCATGCAAGGTATGCGGCAGAAAGTTTTCGGAACGCTGTGTTTCGATGACACCGAGTACGATGGATCCATTTTCTCCAAGTTCGGCGTTGCGTGCCTTTTGCACGGCAGCTTCCCCTAATTTTAATAATTTTGAAAATTCTTCGTATAATACCGCACCACAGGGGGTGAGGCGTACGTATTTTTTTGTACGGACAAAAAGCTGCATTCCAAGTTCTTCCTCAAGATTGGAAATGTTTCGGCTTAAGGAAGACTGTGCCACAAACAGATGATTTGCGGCTTCTGTGAAGTTTAAGTATTCAGCTACATTCAAAAAACATTTAATCTGAAAAATTGTCATCGTATTTCTCCATGAATTATTGAATATAAATAAAAAGATAAGTTTGTTAAGCAAAAAATAAAAAAGTTTAAGCAAAAAGTTAAGCGCAAATAAAAGTCTGGTTACCGGCATATAGAGTATGTTAGTAAATAGGTGCAATTATTTGCATGAAAATTTAAGGTCTGCGCAGCAGCACAATTTCTTCCTTGTACGGTGGATACGTTTTTTTCGGATTTTCCGGATCGACTAAGTATGGAGTCTCCAGAATCTTCGGAATGTTTTCAAAATCCGGATGATGAACAATGGTGTGCAGTGCATCAAAACCAATCTCACCCTGTCCGATATTTGCATGGCGGTCTTTGTGTGAGCCACAAGGATTTTTACTGTCATTGATATGAAATACCGCAATCTGATCTTTTCCGAGTATCCGGTCAAACTGTTCGATTACACCGTCAAAATCATTTATAATGTCGTAACCTGCATCGTGTGTATGGCAGGTATCAAAACAGACACGCAGACGTTCCGGATGACAGACTCCGTCATAAATCGCAGCGAGTTCTTCAAAGGTTTTTCCGATTTCGGAACCTTTTCCTGCCATCGTTTCCAGTGCGATATAGCATCCTTCGGATTCTGCCAGCACTTCATTTAATCCTTTGATGATCTGAGCTGTTCCGGCTTCCACACCGGCACCGACATGTGCTCCCGGATGCAGGATCAGAATCTGACTTTTCATGGCAACGGTGCGCTGAACTTCCAGTGTCAGAAAATCAACGGCAAGCTGAAACGTTTCCGGTTTTACCGTATTTGCCAGATTGATGATGTAGGGCGCATGTACGACGAATTCTTCCATGCCGTACTGATGCATGGCTTCCCATCCGGCATCGATATTTAATTCTTCCACCGGTTTGCGTCTGGTATTCTGTGGAGCCCCGGTATACAGCATGAACGTATGGGCTCCATACCCGGCAGCTTCCCTGACAGAATTTAAGAACATGTCTTTTCCGGACATGCTCACATGAGAACCTATTTTCAACATATTTCCTGTCTGCCGCGCTTGTAAAAAACACGGCATTTCCCCTTATTCATAGTTGTTTCCAGTTAAAACGATTATATAAGATATATATTTTCGTATATGTATTTAGTATAGTACAAAAAATAAAATTTGCCTAGCGGTAAGTAGAAAAAGAAGGACCATCTTAAGTGAAAAAACTTTTGCCCAAAAGCGCGTTGAAATGAAAAGTTCTCACTTTAAGGTTGGCAAACGGATGGAAATTAGGTACAATAAAAAGTAATTATGTATGAAAAGATGACTTTTTATAGCGACACAGTGAAAATACATAAAAATGTGTGTTCAGAATGATTCCTATCAGAAATGCTCTGTGTGGGTGCACATTGTCTGAGAGATGATGGTTTTATGCCGACTGAAACAAAGTGTAGAGTATAGTAATTCTGAGCGTATAAAAAAGATTGGGAGAGGAAAAAGAATGCCTAAATTTGAGGTGGAATTAAAAAAAGTAGTGGATGATTCCTATGAGATTGAGATCGGACATGGACTTCTGGATCTCGTCGTAGCGGATCTGGCAAACGGTCTGGTTGGAAAACTTCATAAATTTGCGATTATCACAGACAGCAATGTGGAACCGTTGTATGCACGTCCATTGGAACAGAAATTGCTGGATGCCGGATATCAGACCGATGTTTTCGTGTTCCCGGCAGGAGAAAAAAGTAAGACACGCCAGACAAAGGCGATGATCGAGGATGCGATGCTGGAAAAAGGCTATCGCCGCGACTGCTGTATTCTGGCAGTAGGTGGTGGTGTTGTTACCGATCTGGCAGGATTTATCGCAGGTACTTATGGCAGAGGAGTACCGTTTATTAATTATGCAACCAGTCTGTTGGCAGCAGCAGATGCTTCCGTGGGTGGCAAGACTGCAGTAGATACCCCGCTGGCAACAAATCTGATCGGACTGATCAATCAGCCGAAAAAAGTATATCTGGATCTGGATACCTGGAAAACATTGCCACAGCGCGAGATTTACAGCGGACTGGCAGAGACCATCAAGCATGCGTGTCTGGCTGATGCAGCATTTTTCGATTATCTGGAAGCGCATATGGATGAAATCCTGGAGCTTGATCAGGAAGCATGTGAGCATATCGCAGAGAAAAACTGTAGCATCAAATATCATGTAGTTATGCAGGATGAACGCGAGCTTGGATTGCGCGAAGTGTTAAATCTTGGACATACCGTGGGACGTGCGGTGGAGACCGTCAGCGATTATCGCCTGCTGCATGGTGAGGCAGTTTCTATCGGTCTGGTGGCTGAGGCGCGTCTGGCACAGAACATGGGATATTTGTCAGAAGCAGATGCTGAGCGTGTGATCGCATTGCTGAAACGCGCAAAATTGCCAACAGAGATTCCGGAATATATCGACCGGGAAGCACTGGTGAAGAAACTGTATACAGACAAAAAAGTACGTGACGGGAAATTGCGTTTTGTCATTCAGGATGGCATCGGTGCCATCGCAACCTTCGGTGAGAATGTTTATGCATCTCCAATCTCTGAGGAAAAAGCAAGAGAGATCATTATGCAGTTATAGTACATGCTATAATTTGTAAAATACTCACCGCTTGTAAAAGTGGGAGTCTCAATTCCAACTGAGATAATGGAGGCAAAACGCAGGAATGAGATATGAGCGCAAAAAGGAGGAAAATTCGGAAGTTTTTTATGAAGTGCTGGACAACAGTACAAAAGCAGCAGAATTTTCCTATCAACAGAAATTCGATGAGACGGGACAGGTCTGTGAACAGTTCTGGATCAGGCGGATTCATCTGGAGCAGAAGTGTCTGGACTACCGTTATCTGGATGCGATACTGCAGTTTATCCAGTATAAATGCTGGTGCAGTGGCTGTCGGTCCATGTATGTCAGACTCAGCGCCAGAAATTTGATGGATATCGAGCGATACAAGCGTTATGGTTTTTATGTGATCGCGCAGGAAGAACAGACGACCGTACAGGGGGAGGTTTCCTGTGCCTATGTTCTGAAATATCCATTGCCCAGAGAGTGGGAAGAAATGATGAATAAAAAAGAGAGGGCTTTTTACTATGAAGGAAAGAGATAAATTCGGGTCCCGATTGGGATTCATACTTGTGTCTGCCGGGTGCGCGGTCGGACTGGGAAATGTGTGGAAATTTCCCTATATCTGTGGTCAGAACGGCGGCGCGGCTTTCATTCTGATCTATCTGGTATTTTTGGCAATTCTTGGTTTGCCGATCCTGATCAGTGAGTTTGCGGTTGGACGAGGAAGCCGCTTAGGAGCATCTAAGGCATATGAAAAATTAGAACCGGCAGGAACCAAATGGCATCATTTTAAATGGTTTTCTATTTTCGGAAACTATCTGCTGATGATGTTTTACACCATGGTCGGCGGATGGATGCTGTTTTACATTTACCGCAGCGCCAGCGGAAAACTGACAACCATGTCTGCAGATGAAGTTGGAGCAGCATTTTCCGATATGCTGGCTTCTCCGGGAACGATGGTTGGCTGGATGATTCTGGCGGTTTTGATTGCTTTTGGAATCTGTGCACTTGGCTTGCAGGGCGGTATGGAAAAAATCATGAAAGTCATGATGAGTATTCTGATCGTGTTGATTGTCATTCTGGCGATTCATTCTCTGGTGTTGCCAAACGCCATGGAAGGTGTAAAATTCTATCTGGTGCCGAATCTGGATGCCATCAAGAGTCGTGGTCTTGGAGCCGTAGTATTTGACGCCATGACGCATTCATTCTTTACATTGAGTGTTGGTATCGGTGCCATGGAAATTTTCGGAAGCTACCAGAAGCGGGAGCATTCCATTCCGGGCGAGGCAAAAAATATTGTTATTCTGGATACGTTTGTTGCATTAATGGCAGGATTTATCATTATTCCGGCATGTTTTGCATATGGTGTACAGCCGGATGCAGGTCCGTCCCTGCTGTTTATCACCTTACCAAACGTATTTAACAACATGGCAGGCGGCAGAGTATGGGGAACCTGTTTCTTCATCTTTATGTCCTTTGCGGCGCTGTCTACCATCATTGCCGTATTTGAAAATATCATATCCTTTTATATGGATATGGGCGGCTGGAGCAGAAAAAAAGCAGTTGTGTTCAATATTGTGCTTATTATCGCACTGTCTCTGCCGGCGGTACTTGGATTTAACCTGTTATCCGGTTTCCAGCCGATGGGGGCAGGAACTTCCGTGATGGATCTGGAAGATTTTCTGGTATCCTATAACCTACTTCCACTTGGAAGTATGATTTTTGTCCTGTTCTGTGTAAAGAAAAATGGATGGGGCTGGGACAATTTCCGCAAGGAAGCAAACGAGGGAAAAGGTATGAAGATTTCCAACAAACTTCAGTTTTATATGACCTATATCCTTCCGGCAATCATTGTTGTGGTATATCTGAAGGGATACTATGACACATTTGCGAAGATGGGACCGAAGGTTTTGGCAGGCTGGATGGCATTTGCGGCAGCACTGTTGATCACAATTTTTACCCTGTCTTCTTTAAAGAAAAAAGAAAAATAGTGAAGTTTTGGAGCCATGTCATTGTTGCATGGCTCTGACTTATTGTGAAAAAAGACTACTAGTGTTAGTTTAAAAACAGAATGTGTATGAATAAGAGTACCTTTTGCCAGATAAGAGTGCTTATGGAATATATGGAGTGAAATATATTATGTAGAAAAAGGTAATGCATTTTTGAAGTGAAATAGATATATAGAGTTGAATAAATTGGAAAGAGAGAAGTAGAATGAGAGTGTTAGAAAATTTGGAGCCGAAAGAAGTTTTTTCGTATTTTGAAGATATTTGCAGTATTCCACATGGATCCGGAAATACGCAGCAGATCAGTGATTACTGTGTAAATTTTGCAAAAGAACATGGTCTGAAATGCCGTCAGGAAGCATGTGGTAACGTGATCATTTGGAAAGATGCCACATCGGGGTATGAGCAGGCACCGACAGTAATCTTGCAGGGCCACATGGATATGGTAGCGGTCAAAGATGCCGACTGTACGCTGGATCTGGAAAAAGACGGCCTGCTTCTGGAAATCGATGGTGACTGGGTGCAGGCAAAGGGGACATCTCTTGGTGCGGATGATGGAATCGCAGTGGCTTACGCACTGGCTATTCTGGCAGCAGACGACATTCCGCATCCGGCTCTGGAAGCTGTATTTACGGTAGGAGAGGAAGTCGGACTGACAGGGGCAACGGCACTGGATGCCTCTGACCTGACGGGAAAAATCCTGATGAATATGGATTCTGAAAATGACGGTATTTTCCTGATCGGATGCGCTGGTGCGGCTACGGTGGCTTGCTGTTTACCGGTTAAAAAAGAGACTGTGTCTGGTCAGATGTATGATTGGCATATAGACGGACTGATGGGCGGTCATTCCGGTATGGAGATTGATAAAGAGCGTGCCAATGCAAATAAGGCATTTGGTCGTTTCTTAGCTTATTGTATGGAAAAAACAGGTTTGTCTATCGTTTCTGCAAATGGTGGAGAGAAGGAAAATGCTATTGCAAAACAGTGTGATGCGGTTCTGGTGGTTCCAGAAGAAGATATTGCGGCATTTGAAGATGCAGTTTCTGCGTTTGAGACAATTTTGAAAAAGGAACATCACTTTACAGATCCAGATTTGCACATTTATGTAGAGAAAAAAGAGTATGGGGAGTACGAAGCGTTGGATAAAGAGACAGCGCAGAAACTGATGGCGCTGCTGATCCATCTGCCAAACGGTGTGCAGAAACGGATTCCGGAGTTCCCGGACAGTGTACAGACTTCACTGAATATGGGAACTTTAGAGCAGGCAGAGGATGAGATTTCCATGACATTTTCTGTTCGAAGCAGTGTGACCAGTGAGAAAGAGTGGCTCATGAGCCAGATGGAGCATTTGACAAAAGCGTTTGGTGGATATTGTAGAATTTCCGGTGTGTATCCGGCATGGGAGTATCAGGAAGATTCCGCGATTCGTCCGTTGATGATCGAGACTTACGAGGAGATTACAGGTAAAAAGCCAGAGACGGAGGCGATTCATGCCGGAGTGGAGTGCGGTATTTTCAGTGAAAAACTGCCGGGACTGGATTGTATTTCTTATGGACCGCAGATCAATGATATTCATACGACCAGAGAGAGTATTAGTGTTTCTTCGGTGAAACGGAATTGGGCGTTGACGCTGGCGGTGTTGAAGAAGTTGAAATAGTTGTGGCTTAACGGGAGGTAGTGAACGAAATTTCAGAATTTGTAATGTTTTGAACGGAAGGTAGTGAACAAAATTTCAGAATGGGGGATTTTGAACGTAAAGTTGTGAACAAAATTTCAGGATTTTGTCTCAGTCGCCAGCAATCGCTCCTTGAGAAAAAATACTGAAATTTTGAATCCCAGTTATTGATTGTGTACCATTGTGATTCTGAAATTTTGCATTGCAGTTATTGATCGTGTGTTATTGCGATTCTGAAAATTCGCTTCTCAGTTATGACATGTTTGTTCAAGCAAGATGAACTTTTAGTAGAAAGTGAGAAAATCAATGGAGAAAATGGATGCGTGGGAGAGAAGGACGGTTGTATATCGTAGATTATTTCATAAATATCCGGAACCGGGCTGGCTGACTTTTTTTGCAACGATTTTTATTGCGGAGCATCTGGAGAAGGCTGGTTTTAAGGTTCTTGTTGGCAGGGAGATTTTGAAGGATGAGAAACGTATGGATCCACCAACGGAGGAGGAAACAGCTCTCTGGGAGCAGCGGGCGGTGAAGCTGGCAATAGAACAGGGAATAGCGAAAGATAAAGTGGCAACATGGATAACGCGGATGGATCATCGTACCGGAATTGTGGCAATTTTGGATACAAAGCGGGAAGGAAAGACGAAGGCTTTTCGGTTTGATATGGATGCGTTGACTGTGGCAGAAAGTATGGATGTCGACAGAGTGCCGGTGAAGGAGCAGTTTGTTTCGCAATATCAGGGTGTTTGTCATGCTTGCGGGCATGATGGACATATGGCATTGGGGCTGACTTTTGCAGAGTATCTGGCAGAACAGGTGAAGCAGAAGCAACATGGAAATTTAGAACATTGTGTGGAAAATCAAGTAAAACAACATGGAAGATCAATAGATTGTGTGGACAGAACGTCGGCTGGTGAGGCAATATCAAATGGAAATGTATCTAAATTTAATGAAACGATAGCAGATTTATCAGGTTCAGTTGCAGGAAGAATCTGCGGTCGATATATGTTTATTTTTCAACCGGCGGAAGAAGGCGTGCGCGGTGCCTTTGCTTTCCGACATCAGTGGAATTTTGGCAAAATAGATGAATTGTATTGCTGTCATATCGGATTTGCACCGGAAGATACTTTTGTGGCAGGAGCGAAGGGTTTTCTTGCTACCAGCAAGTTTGATGTGACTTTTACTGGAAAAAGTGCTCATGCGGGATTGGCACCAGAGCGGGGACGTAATGCTTTATTGGCAGCAGCGAAGGCCACCATGGATATGCAGGTATTTCCACGACCGAAAACAGGAATCACACGATTGAATGTGGGAAAAATGGAAGCCGGAGAAGCCCGTAATACGATTCCTGCTCACGCAAAAATGATCGTGGAGACAAGAGGCGAAACGGGAGAACTGAATACTTATATGAAGGAACAGGCACTTTCCTGTATTGAGCGGGCAGCAAAAGAGTATGGTGTTACATATGAAGTGCAGTTTCAGGGAGAGAGCGTCAGTGCTGCTAGTGATGAAGCGCTTAGTCAGAAAGTACTGGCGGTGGCGAAATCGACTGGCTGTTTTTTGGATTATATGTTGACGAAGGATTTTGGGGCCAGCGACGATGGAGCTGTGTTTATGGATATGGTAGAACAGCAGAGCGGAAAAGCAGTTTATATGCTTTTGGGAACCAGAATCAGAGGATTGCATCATGAATCGGTGTTTGATTTTGATGAATCGGTATTGGATAAAGGTTTTACGCTATATAAAAATATACACGAATGTATGTAAACGTATATGCTAATATATTCTCATATAGGAATAAAAATGTTGGTATTAATAAGGAATCTTTATAGATTTTTCGTATAAGTTAATATCCGGAACCATAAAATGGTACAGTTTGCGCAGGCGGTCATGAAGTTCTTCCTGCGTCAGTTCAGAAGGAGTCTGAGAAAGAATCCAGTTATCATATATTGTATCAAAAATGCAGGAGCGTATGCCGGTCGGCTGCGCTCCGTTTTTGGTATAAAAACGATTACGATTTATCCGTTGACAGCGCTGTAAGTCATTTTTGGCTGTTTCAATGGATTCCGTCTCTATAATAACAGGTAGACCATCTGTAAAACGCCCACATTCATTTAAAAGAAGGCTTCCCCAACCCTTGGAACGGGCGGTAGAATGCACTGCCAGATAATCTAATAGATAAAAATCAGCATCCGGGCAGGTAGTAAGAAATGCAACCCCTTCAACATTAGATTCGTTATTTTTTAAGGGAAAACTACGCTGATCGGAAGTGATGCAGAGGACTCTATAAAGTTTCGTATCCATCATGCGAAGGATATTTTTTAATGGTTTTACTTCCTTTGCAGGAAAATAGGGGATGATAAAATTCTGGTATAAATATGGTACCTGTGTGGTTGTAGCTGAAAAAATGTGATATGAAGGCATATGTAATCCTTTCTTCCTAAAACGTGAATGAAAATGTAGGGATATTATAAGTAGCCTAGATTATTCACGGCACAGCCGTAAAAGTGGCTGAAAACCATATAGTTTCTATATTTTAACTGAATATTGCTTTTCGCCTATCAGGCGAATGAAAAAAGAGCATCCATTTGTGGTAAAATTAAGGTGTCGAATCTTAAAAAATAACCCAAAGGGGCCCTTTATGAGTATTGTAAACACCTTAGCCTTAGAAAGCAATAGACAGATTAAAATAAATTTTGATGGAGGAGATTTATCCTCCGATGCAGGCTTACTTCTTATCAAAGAATTCGTAAGCAAACTTGGTATGGATAAGCTTTTTGTCAAATCTTTCAAGACCAATGATTCTGCATTATTCAGATATCACACGGATCAGGAAAACCTGCTCCAGATGATATATTGGCGGGAAATATGATAACAGGAAAAGAAACGCAGAAAATGCAGGAATATACGCAGGAACGGATCGCTCAGGCAGAGCATAGAGATATAGAATTTCCAACAGATGTAAAAGAACAGATTTTTGAATATGCGAATCTGATCGGCGAGGAAGAGAAAGTTAGGACTTCGGAAGTAGAAGAACAGTTCGAGTATATGTATCAGCTGTTCTTTTTTTGTTTTCGGGCGTTAAAACGGTAATGTTTTTCTTGTGTACAGTAGAGCGCTATAGTATAATAAAACCAGTTTTTTTGCATAAGTTTAAAAGCTATAATAAGGAAATTGGCAAACCAGATGAAAGTCTGGGACGCAAATCTACAGGGCCTGTAAAATGGCAGCCAGTTGCATAAAATGAGGTGCACTGTCTGTCTGATGGTGCTTTTTTATGGTGTTATTTCATAGGCGTAACTATAATGATTTTATCAGGAAAGAATGAGGAAAATAAAAGTATGAAAAAGGCAAAACGTTGTCTGATTGCAGTGGTGTCAGGTGTATTTGTAGCATCTGCTGTCTTGTCTGGATGTGGACAGTCAAAGAAAGAAGCACCTAAAAATGATGATCATCTTACCGTTTATCTGTGGGAAAATCGTTTGATGAAAAATATTGCACCCTATATCCATGAACAGTTCCCAGATCAGGATATTGAATTTATTATTGGTAACAATGATACCGATTTATACAGTTATTTTAAAGAACATGATGAATTACCGGATATCATAACAGTACGTCGATTCTCTGGAACAGATGCACAGGACTTACAGCCTTATCTTATGGATTTTGCTTCTTATGATGTTGTTTCCAAGTACTATTCTTATGCGGTGCAATATTATAAGAATGAGGAGGATGAAATCCAGTGGCTGCCAATCTGTGGTATTCCGCAGACGATCATTGCCAACAAAACACTGTTTGATCAGTATGGCGTAAAGATTCCAGAAAATTATGAGGAATATGTACAGGCCTGTCAGCAGTTTTATGATAATGGAATAAAACCGTATTCCATGGATCTTGGGGAAGACTGGTCTAATAATGAAATCATCCAGGCGGCGGCAATCGGTGAGTTTACAAGCCTGGATGGTATTGAATGGCGAAACGGTGCAGAAACTGCAGCGGATGAAGTAAAGTTTGATGATACATTATGGAAACGTATTTTTTCAGAAACCAGTCAGTTTCTTAAGGACTCGCACTTTGGTAAAGAAGATATCAATATTGACATCAATACAGGAACCCAGATGTTTGTTGAAGGAAAATCAGCAATGTTTCATGGACATCCGACGGTTATGCAGCAGCTGCAGAAACAGATGGATGCGGAGCTGATCCATATTCCTTACTTTTCACAGACATCGGATGAATCCTATGTGTACATGACTCCGTCCTTAAACATTGCATTTAACAAAAACCTGGAAAAAGACCGGGAGAAACTGGATACTGCACTGGATGTGCTGGATTGTATGATTTCAGAAGAGGGGCAAAAGCTGATTGCGGATGGAAGCGGTGTTATTTCATTGAATACAGATGTTCCAACCATGATGCAGGATGTACCTGGACTGGAAGAGGAAATTAATAATAATGCTGTTTATATCCGATATTCCGCCCAAAAATCATTTGATGCAAGTCTTGAGGCTGTTCACGGATTACTGTCAGGGGAAATGGATGAAACACAGGCTTTTGATACTTTTCGCAGTGTAATGAATCGTAAAGATCCAGAAAAAAAAGCAACGGTGAATTTTGAAAATGAATATTCCATTTCACTGAACGATAGAAATGGCCGTGATGCAGCATCTTCCATTTTAACTACGATCAGAGAAGAAAATGATGCACAGCTGGCTCTGGCACCATATTATTATTTCACTTCTTCTATGTACAAAGGAGAATGCACCAGTAGCCGGGTTGGGATGATGACAGCGAAGAGTTCAGATACAGCATTATATTTTGCAAAACTTAATGGTAAACAGGTTTATGAACTCGTGGAAAATTATCTCGCCGAAGCTGATGGAAATTTTTATGTAACCAATAAATACGAATTGCCAATTACATCCGGTATGAAAATGATCGTCAATCAAGCGGAAAGTGGATTTTCATTAAAGGACTTGACAGTTAATGATAAGAAAATAGACAAAGAAAAGGAATACTCTATTCTTCTTACAGACACCACAATGTCTGTTTTGAAAAAAATAAATCCGAAATGTGAGATTGAGCAGCTTAAAGATACAACATTATCAAGTGCATGGATCGAAGCAATGTCAAAAGGACAGCAGCCGTCAGCACCGGAAGACTATATAGAGGTTGAACAGTAAAAGTGGAGATAGAACAAACGGTAAATAAAAGAAAAAAAATAACAAGGCTGTTGCTTATACTACTTATTATTCTTTTAAGCTTAGGTTGTATCAAGTATCTTATAAGTAAGTCTAGCAAGTATATTAGCGAAAATGGAAAAAGCAGTATGGGAGCTGTTGTTGAACAGATACAGCAGACCTATGATCTTCAGGTGAGTGGATACTACAACCAGCTGCAGTTGGTTGAGGAATTTTTACTTCATGAGAGAGAGCTGTCTCTTGAAACGGATGTGAACAAAAGTTTCTTTGAAGCATGGGAAAAAGAATCGGAAAGTACACTTATATTCCTTCAGGAAAATGGTCAGGCAATATCAGCAGGTGGAACAAAAATGCGGATTGATATGCCAAGTAAACTTCTACTGGACTTAAAGAATGGATACAATATTGGAAAACTGGTGCGTCTTGATTATGATCAGAAGAAAATAGATGGTTATCTGGTTGCGATTCCATGTCAGGAATACACTATCAATGGAGAAACTTATACGGCAATTGGAACTGTGTATGATCATTCGAAACTGGATTCCATGTTAAAATTGAAAAGTTATCATGGGAAAGCATATTTGTTCATGCTGGATCATGACGGAAATATTACGTATACGAACCAGAGTGGAGATAAATACCTGCGTAATTATTCTTTGTTAAAACATTTAAAAGCGGAACAGGCT
Organism: Eubacterium ramulus; assembly: GCF_003122485.1. Classification (GTDB taxonomy): domain Bacteria; phylum Bacillota; class Clostridia; order Lachnospirales; family Lachnospiraceae; genus Eubacterium_I; species Eubacterium_I ramulus_A. The sequence continues at coordinate 31,125 of NZ_JRFU01000104.1, read as the reverse complement.
ATTACAGAAGAAGAGGCTGATTTGTTCAAAAAGAAGTTTGATAACAGAGAATCCGGAGTTGTATTTTTAGGAAAACAGAACCCCTATTATCTGGGGTATTGCCCGATAGAAAGCAACAACACCATTTTGGTATGCATTGTGGCAAAGGGAGTTGTTGACAATGTGCTGACGAATTATCAGAAAACGGTGTTGTTTACAACAATACTCATGGCAGGGTTTATACTTTTACTTTTTACCGGATTATTCTACAGTATTTCCAGACTCAGTCTTGCAGATCAAAAAGCAGAATATGAAAAAAGAAATAATGAACTTCATTTACAAACAATGAAGGAAATGGAAGCAGTCAATCAAAAACTGAAAAAGGCAAAGAACGTTGCAACAGAGGCTTTACAGACAGCTGAAAATGCAAATAAGGCGAAAACGGATTTCCTGTCTAATATGTCACATGATATTCGTACACCTATGAATGCAATCATTGGTATTACGTCTTTGATCAGACATGATGCAGGTAATAAAGCAAAAGTTATAGAGTATGCAGATAAAATAGATATTTCATCACAGCATCTGTTAGGAATCATTAATGATATTTTGGATATGAGTAAGATTGAAGCAGGAAAAACAGTATTCAAGTATTCTGACTTTTCTATTCTGGATCTTGTACAGGAACTTGACACTATATTTCATACTCAAATATATGAAAAGCAGCAGACCCTTACAATCATAAAAGAAAATATTCAGCATGAGTGGGTGAATGGGGATCAGGTTCACCTGATGCAGATTTTCAGCAACCTGCTTTCCAATGCAGTGAAGTATACTCAGGAAGGTGGGGAAATTCAGTTCTTTGTAGAAGAATGTGAGACAAAGTCATCTGTCTATGCAAAGTATCGTTTCTTAGTTAGTGATAATGGTATGGGAATGTCGGCAGATTTCAAGGATACAATTTTTGATGCGTTTACCCGTGCGGAAAGTTCCCTTACAAATAAAATACAGGGAACCGGACTTGGAATGGCGATTACTAAGAATCTGGTTGAGGCAATGGGAGGTACCATTGATGTGGACAGTGAACCGGGACAGGGAAGCTGTTTTGAAGTTCTCCTGGATCTGAAGATTGCAGAGGATAGAACGGTTGCTCTGGCGGCACAAGAAGAAACAGATGAGCAGGATGGAAATATCCTTCAGGGAATGAAATTCCTGTGTGCAGAGGATAATGAGTTGAACGCAGAGATTCTGACGGAATTGTTAAAGATAGCAGGTGCGGAATGTACCATCTGTGAAAATGGCGAAGAGATTTTGAAAGCATTTGAACAGTCTGCTCCAGGTGATTATGACATGATCCTGATGGATGTGCAGATGCCTGTTATGAATGGTTATGAGGCAACGAAGGCAATCCGCAGAAGCTCCCATGAGCTGGCAAAGAAGATTCCGATCATTGCCATGACTGCCAATGCATTCTCAGAAGACATTCAGCATTCCCTTGCGGCTGGCATGAATGCACATGTTTCAAAACCGGTTGAGATGAAGGTGCTGGAAAAGACGATCAGAAGTATAAAATCAGGCGGGGGGGGTACCGAACCGCAGGTCACTGAACAGTGACGAATGGAAAGTAACCGGACATAGAAGAATCAAAAAGGATAGTTAGGGATAGACAGAAAATGAAAGGAAAAAGAGTGATTGCAGGCATTCTGCTTGTGGGAATTTTAGCAGTCACCCTGGCGGGGTGTAAAAACACAGACAGCAGTAAAAAAGAAACCGAAAAGCCGGTCATTACGCTTGGCAGTGACAATTATCCTCCATACAATTATCTGAATGAGGATGGTGTACCGACGGGAATCGATGTAGAACTGGCTACAGAAGCTTTCAAAAGAATGGGCTATCAGGTGGAGGTTGTCCAGATCAACTGGGAGAAAAAAAAGAACTGGTGGAGAGCGGAGAGATTGACTGTATCATGGGCTGCTTTTCTATGGAAGGGCGCCTTGACGATTACCGCTGGGCGGGACCATATATAGCAAGCCGTCAGGTGGTCGCTGTAAATGAGAATAGTGATATTTATAAACTGAGTGACCTGGAGGGAAAGAACCTGGCTGTCCAGTCCACAACCAAACCGGAAGGCATCTTTCTGAACCGGACGGATGAGAGAATCCCCAAGCTGGGCAATCTGATTAGTCTGGGACACAGGGAGCTGATCTATACATTTCTGGGAAAAGGATATGTAGACGCAGTCGCCGCACATGAGGAATCTGTTGTCCAGTATATGAAGGATTATGACGCAAGCTTCCGTATCCTGGAAGAACCTTTGATGATCACCGGAATAGGTGTTGCTTTTGCAAAAGATGATGACAGAGGAATCTGTGAGCAGATGAGCCAGACATTGGAAGAAATGCGTCAGGATGGCACATCCCTGAAAATCATTGAAAAATATCTGGATGATCCCCAGAAGTATCTGGAGGTGGATGATCTTGGATATTAAAAGAAAGAAAAAAGAAAAACGAATCCAGCTATTCGGTGGTCTGATTGGAATCTGTGTGGCTGTAGTTTCTCTGTTTTATTTCTTTCATGCGGAGAAAGCGGAAGCAGAGAAAAGAATGGTAGAGATTGTAAATTATGTCAAAGTGCAGTGTTCCACCTACACCCATTATAATGAATCTTCGGAATCCAAAAGTCTTCTCCGTGCCATTGAAAGTGCCCGACAGATGAGTACAAATATTAACATGGAAACAGAAAACGGCGGTCAGCTAAGCAAGGATTTTCTGAAAGAAAATCTGCAGACTCTCTGGGTTGATGGCATCATTGTACTGGATACAGAAGGAAAGACAGACTGTGAATACAGCACGGACGAGTCTCTGGCTAATGAGATTACGGAGTATCTGCAAAAAGAAATTATCATGGATTTTGCCGGATATGAAGAAAGATCTTATTCGGAACGTTTTATCAGAGAAGACGGGTCACGTATCGACATTGCAGCCTGTGCCAGAAAAGATACACCGGGTATCGTTGCTGTTTATTATTATACATCTCCGGAATTTGTCAGAAACTACACATTGACGATACAGGGGCTTTTAAACGGCTATAGTATCCAGAAAGATGGAACGATTATTGTTGCAGATGATGGAACAGTTGTTGCCAGCAATGATGAGAGTATGTTAGGGCAGAATACAGCCGACAACGAAGTTGTTCAGGCAATGAAAAAGCATACAGACAGTCAGCATATCTATCATTTTAGGAAGGAAGGAATGGGATGTTATGGAATCATGCTGAAGCAGCGGGATTATTATATCTACGCATATCTTCCGGATACGGAAGTGTTTTGTAATCTTCCATTAAGTGTAGCAGGTGTTATTTTTCTTTATTTTCTGATATTCAGTATATTTTTGTTCTGGGGTCACAGAACCAATCAGGCACATCAGAAACAGGAGCAGGAAAAAGATGAAAAATATAAAGCAGAACTTCTGACAGCAGCAAAAAAGGCAGAAGCCGCCAATGAGGCAAAAACAGAGTTTCTTCAGCGGATGAGCCATGATATCAGGACTCCGATTAATGGAATCTACGGTTTGATCAATATGGCAGACCATTATGCAGATGATATGGAGAAGCAGAAGGAATACAGAACAAAGGTTAAAGCGGCAGCCAATTTGTTGCTGGAACTGGTAAATGATGTTCTGGATATGAGTAAGCTGGAGTCTGGTGAAGTTGTTCTGGAAGAGGTTCCATTTAATCTGAGCAAAATCTCTGAGGAAGTGCTTGTCGTAATTGAACAGATTGCTGCAGAACAGAATATCCGGATTGTATGGGAGAAAAAAGAAATCACACACCGTGATCTTATTGGAAGCCCGGGGTATGTGAAACGTGTGATGATGAATTTCCTGTCCAATGCAGTGAAATATAACAGAGAAAATGGACATATTTATCTTAGCTACATGGAAATCCCATCCGAACAGCCGGAAATGACGACAATGGAATTTGTCTGCCGGGATACAGGAATCGGAATGACTGAGGAGTTCCAGAAACATATTTTTGAACCATTTGCACAGGAATATACGGGAAGCCGCACAAAGTTTGCCGGAACCGGACTGGGAATGGCCATTGCAAGGAAGCTGGTCGAGAAAATGGGTGGAACCATTACTTTTGAAAGTGAAAAAGGCGTAGGGACGACATTTGTGATCCGGGTTCCATTTAAAATAGATCCGGATGCGGATAAACGTGAAGAACAGAAGGATGTATCCGAAAAATCTATAAAGGGATTGCATATTCTTCTGGCGGAAGATAATGAGCTGAATATGGAAATCGCTGAATTTATGCTTCAGAATGAGGGCGCGGACGTGATTAAAGCGTGGAATGGGCAGGAAGCGGTTGAGCTGTTCAGAAAAAGTGAACCTGGTGAATTTGATGTCATTCTTATGGACATTATGATGCCGGTAATGAATGGTTATGAAGCTACAAAGATGATCAGGTCTCTGGACAGAGAGGATGCAAAGGAGGTACCGATCATTGCAATGACAGCAAATGCGTTCACGGAGGACAGAATAAGAGCAAAAGCAGCAGGGATGGATGAACATGTTGCTAAGCCAGTTGATGTGGAATTGCTGATAAAAGTAATTCATAAATTGGTGAATGATTGATAGAGCAGTGTCAAATAAGCGGTGAAATATAGACAGGAGGACTAAAATATGACAATGCAAGAGTGTTATGAAGCTAAGAAGGGACTGTAGCATTAAGTGATGCGACATGACTTTCTGCCTTGAATCAAGTGCTTGGAAGATCATAAAAAACGAGTGGATAAAGGAAAGAAAAATGTGGATAAAAAACAAAAAATACTGATTGTAGATGATGCAAAATTTAACAGGGACATATTGAAGGAGATTCTTGGAGATGCTTATAACTATCTGGAAGCCGAAAACGGAAATCAGGCAATCCAGATGATAGGAGAAAATATTGGAATTGATCTGATGCTTTTAGATATCAATATGCCACAGATGAATGGTTTTGAAGTCTTGAAAATAATGAAAAGAAGCCAGTGTATTGCTGAAACTCCTGTAATCATGATATCTTCTGAAGATGCTGTTGATACTATGCGTAAGGCATATGAGCTGGGAATCACAGATTATATCACACGACCGTTTGATTCTGTGATTGTAAAGAAAAGAGTCCAAAACACTTTAGGGCTCTATGCGAATCAAAAGCATCTGATTAATGTAGTTTATAATCAGGTTTACGAAAAAGAAGAAAATAATAACATCATGATCCAGATTATGAGTAATATATTGGGATCCCGCAACAGCGAGAGCAGAGAACACATCCTGCATATTAAAACAGCAACGGAGATGATGCTGAGACAACTGGTAAAAGTAACAGATGCTTATCCTTTGACAGAGACAGATATTGCTTTGATTACAACTGCTTCTTCCCTTCATGATATTGGTAAGATTCGTATTCCGGAAGAAATATTGAATAAGCCAGGCAGACTTACCGATGAAGAATTTCAAATTATGAAAACCCATAGTGAGCTTGGCGCAGCTATAATTAAGGATATGGACTTTCCACAAGATCATCCACTGGTGCATACCGCATGGGAAATCAGCAGATGGCACCATGAAAGATGGGACGGAAAGGGTTATCCGGATGGCTTGAAAGGTGAAGAAATACCAATCTCTGCACAGGTGGTATCAATTGTCGATGTTTATGACGCACTTACAAGTGAAAGATGTTATAAGAAAGCATTTGATCATGACACAGCGATTCAAATGATCCTGGATGGGCAATGCGGACAATTTAACCCCATCCTTCTGAAATGTTTGAAAGAACTGAGGCTTCAATTTTCAAATATGTTTGATAAGGAAATGGATGAAAATAGCTATTACCATGAAGTACAGAGACTTTCTAATGAAATACTTAGCGACAGATCTTTGCCGAGCCAAAACTATTCACAGAGTGTTGTCAAGGTCATGCAGGAAAAGATCGATTTCTTTAAATCAAACAGTGGAATGAACTCAATTGATTACAATGCAATTTCAGGCCAATTAACTATCTTAAACGGAGAACATCAGATATTATGTCAGAGAGATAATCCGAAATTCAATTTGCTCAAAGAATTTGGAGTAAATGAAGAAGATGTTCAATGTATTCGTGTTTTATTACATCAGACATCTGTACAAAATAAAGAAATATCTGCCACGATAAAAGCGACGGTGGATAATAACAGTCAGATGTATAGAATGAAATTGCATACATTGTGGTCGCCTTTAAAGAAGGATGGATACATTGGAATCATTGGATATTTTGACACTGTAAAATAAATATGAAGATTACAATCATAGAGTGTATGGAACCAAATCCATACGCTCTTTTTTTTGAAAGTGGTAGCTGAAATTGACTTTATTCGCACTTGGGATTATAATTTAAAAATAGAAACATAATTGATCGTGAACTCACTATAATATGGAGATGAAGGCATGGAATATCTTTCAATCAGTCAAACAGCTGAAAAATGGGGACTGTCGAAACGACGAGTGCAGGTTCTTTGCTCTGAAAAAAGCAGTGAGACGGCAGATCTTTTTATGTCAGTTATCATGTATCGTTTAAAAGAAAATGGTAGAGCAGCGGTAATTCTGCCAGATGGATTTTTATTTGGAACAGACAATGCAAAAGTAGCAATTAAAACAAAACTGTTTTCTGAGTTTAACCGAATCAAGTAAGTCCCCTGCTTCAATTGCGAAAAGCAATAAGCAGTGGGTGGGGACTTGCTTGTATCAGGAGGAGTGCAAGCTCCTTCTGATAAACTGCGGAGCAGTTATTCGGTTATGAGCAAGTAGCGAAGCGGATTGCGAATATCCGCTTGACTGTACATACAATTGTACGTATGCCTGGAAGTGTTTTTTCTCCGTATACATCAATCACATAGGTGTTTTATAAACACCACAAACCTTTTGATTTTAAGGGCACTAAAAAAGCCTAATTCTTTTTTCGAAGAATTAGACTTTTTCAGTGCCCTTGATTTATAAGGCTTCTGCACCAAATTAAGTAATGCGGAAGATGGGACTTGAAGAAATTGTTCCCTACGCAAATCAAGAAAAGAAAGGCCTTCGGCGCACTGTCTAATCGTTACGTGTTCAAAACGTGTTCAAAGAATATGAGCAGTCTGGTGAGTAGATGTGTCAGGTCCTTTTCCTTTCGGGCCTTCCGCATTATTTGGCCCAAAGCGGTTAAATCGTCAATCGGCATAATCGTTCACCTCAACAATATTGTATCGTTCCGATTCTTGCAAAGGAATAACCTTATCATGCTTGTACAGAGGTATGATTATACCGATTTTAAAACAATGATAAGCGCTACATTATAGAATTACATTCATTCCTACATCAAAAACAAGAGTTTGTTGTATAGAATCATAATATGGCTGAGTCAGTCCTCACCTCCGGGGCTGTCTCTTTTTTTATAAAAACTTATACAATCTTAGTTTCGATTGCAGGACCCTTTTCCCCACTTAATACTTTAAGCGGTATTATGGCCTTGCAAGAAAGAAATGAGGTGAACAATTATGAGCATTACAAATGCGGCGAGAAGATTTGAAGAGAGATTTGACGCAAAAGCGGAGCGCTTTATTTGGCATCATCCGCTACTTGGCTTCATCGCCATTTTTGTTGGAATGCCATTACTGGTTTTGGCGTGTGTCTGTATCAGTACGATTGTTGTCGCCTTTCCTATGGCATGGCTTTTGGGTTGGTTGTAATCTTTATTTCATCTTTAAACGCACAAAAGATGACTAATGCCATTTTTAGAGGAAAGGTTTTATGATATGGGGGACAACAAAAAAGGAGGATGAATCTTATGCAAATGCTAATTGCACTCATAGGTGTATGTGCGGCAGCAATGCTGCTGTGGTATGTCTATATTTTAATGAAGGGAGATGATCAGACATGAGCACCATGATTCAGTATGTTTTATACCTTGCCATTCTGGTTGTTTTGGCAATTCCGCTTGGCGCATACATAAAAAACGTCATGAGCGGCGAGAAAACTTTTTTGTCCAAAGTTCTGACACCGTGTGAAAACCTGATTTACAAGGTTATGCGTGTAGACAGAGAAGAACAGATGACATGGAAAAAATATGCGGTAAGTGTAATGATTTTTTTCGGTATCGGGCTTGTTTTTCTGTTCCTGCTTCAACTTCTGCAGGGAGTTCTTCCCGGAAACCCGCAGAATCTTTCCGGTGTGAAATGGGATTTGGCATTTAACACTTCTGCAAGTTTCATTACCAATACAAACTGGCAGGCATATTCCGGTGAATCCACATTGAGTTATCTTACTCAGGCTTTAGGTCTGACTGTTCAGAACTTTGTTTCCGCAGCTACAGGTATCGCCGTTCTATTTGCATTGATCCGTGGCTTTATCAAGGTGAAATCCTCCGGGTTGGGAAGCTTTTGGGTGGACTTGATCCGCATTGTGGTTCACATCCTACTCCCGCTAAATCTGGTCATTTCTCTGTTGCTGGTAGGCGGCGGCGTGATTCAGAACCTGAAAAGTGCAGAAACAGTATCCCTTGTAGAACCGATTGCCGTCAGTGCAGAAGGCGAAATCCTTGAGGATGCGGTAATTGACTTAGACACCGAAACCGTCACTGTAGATGGCGAAATCGTTTCGAATGCACAGATCGTCACCGAGCAGTTCGTACCGATGGGTCCTGCGGCCAGCCAGGTCGCAATCAAACAGACCGGCACCAACGGCGGCGGTTATATGGGCGTCAACTCCGCACATCCTTTGGAAAATTCCAATGCCTTTACCAATCTGATCGAAATGATTTCCATTCTACTGATTCCGGCGGCACTGTGTTTCACATTCGGTTCTGCGGTAAAGAACAAGAGGCAGGGTATTGCAATCTTTATGGCAATGTTTCTCTGTCTGGTTGTTGCCTTGGGCTGCATCGCCGTTACTGAACAGGTTGGAACATCCCAGCTTGCACAAAACGGCGCAGTCAATATGTCAATGGCAGAACAGGCAGGCGGCAATATGGAGGGCAAGGAGACTCGCTTCGGCATTGCAGCGTCCTCTACCTGGGCAGCCTTCACCACAGCAGCTTCTAACGGCTCTGTAAATTCCATGCATGACAGCTACACGCCGCTTGCCGGTATGGTGACTATGCTGCTGATGCAGCTTGGCGAGGTTATTTTCGGCGGCGTGGGCTGCGGCCTTTACGGTATGCTTGCTTTTGCCATTCTGGCGGTGTTTATTGCCGGTCTGATGGTAGGCCGCACGCCGGAATTCCTTGGCAAAAAAATTGAGCCTTATGAGATGAAATGGTCGGTACTGGTTTGCCTTGCAACGCCCATTGCAATTCTAGTCGGCAGCGGCCTTGCCGCTGTAGTACCCTCTGTCATGGATAGCCTGAATAACGGCGGTGCCCACGGTTTCTCTGAAATGCTGTATGCCTACTCATCCTGTGGCGGCAATAACGGCTCTGCCTTTGCCGGTTTCAATGCGAATACCGTATTTCTGAATGTAAGCCTGGGGCTGATGATGCTCTTTGCCCGGTTTCTGCCCATCATCGGCACACTTGCAATCGCAGGCAGCCTGGCTGGGAAAAAGAAAATTGCCACGACTGCGGGCACCTTGTCTACTACAAATGGAATGTTTGTTTTCCTGCTGATTGTTGTGGTATTGCTGATCGGTGCGCTGAGCTTCTTCCCGGCGCTTGCCCTTGGTCCGCTTGCTGAGTTCTTTGGCAGTATTACGTAAAGGAGGTTTACAGATATGCGTACAAAACAGAAAAGCGCTTTTGCCGACTGGAAAATGCTCGGCAGGGCAATGAAAGATTCTTTTGTGAAATTGAGTCCGAAAACACAGGCAAAAAACCCAGTCATGTTTCTGGTTTTTGTGTCTGCGATCTTGACCAGTATCCTTTGGGTGGTATCCCTGTTCGGGTTAAAAGACGCTCCAAGCGGATATACACTGGCGATTGCCATTATACTTTGGTTTACCGTGCTATTTGCCAACTTTGCCGAGGCTATTGCAGAAGGCCGTGGTAAAGCACAGGCAGATTCTCTCCGGGCATCCCGAAAAGATGTGGACGCACATAAAATTCCCTCCGTATCGCAGAAGGACAGCGTGACTGTGGTTCCATCCGCCCTGCTGAAAAAGGGGGAACTGGTGATTGTCAAAGCCGGAGAGCAGATTCCGGCAGACGGTGAAGTCATAGAAGGTGCGGCATCTGTGGATGAAAGCGCCATCACCGGCGAATCCGCTCCTGTAATTCGTGAGGCAGGCGGCGACCGCAGCGCTGTAACCGGCGGCACCTCTGTACTGTCGGATTGGATCGTTGTCAGAGTGACCAACGAAGCCGGAGAAAGCTTTCTCGACAAGATGATTGCGATGGTAGAAGGTGCTGCCCGAAAGAAGACGCCCAACGAAATTGCTTTGCAGATTTTTCTGGTAGCCTTGTCCATTATCTTTATCTTGGTGACAGTCTCCCTCTACACTTATTCCATTTTTTCTGCAAAGCTGGCGGGAATTGAGAATCCAACCTCTGTAACAACTTTGGTAGCGCTGCTGGTATGCCTTGCTCCTACTACCATTGGTGCCTTGCTTTCTGCCATCGGTATTGCCGGTATGTCCAGACTGAACCAGGCAAATGTTCTGGCCATGAGTGGACGTGCCATTGAAGCCGCCGGTGATGTAGACATTCTGATGCTTGACAAAACCGGAACAATCACCCTGGGCAATCGACAGGCATCGGAGTTCATTCCGGTAGATGGTGTTGATATTCAGGAACTGGCGGACGCCGCTCAGCTTTCTTCTCTGTCCGATGAAACCCCCGAGGGCAGAAGCGTTGTTGTGCTGGCAAAGGAGCAGTTTGGAATTCGTGGCAGAAGCCTTCAGGACAAGAATATGCACTTTGTCCCATTTACTGCCGTGACTCGTATGAGCGGCGTCGACTTTGACGGCAACGAAATCCGAAAAGGCGCAGCAGATGCCATGCAGAGTTATGTGACCCATGCAGGCGGAATGTATTCTCCAGACTGTGATCGTGTTGTCAAGTCTATTGCGTCCAAGGGCGGCACACCTTTAGTTGTGGCTAAGAACCACAAGATTCTCGGTGTTATCTATTTGAAGGATATTATCAAGCAGGGTGTGAAGGAGAAATTCTCAGATCTGCGGAAAATGGGCATCAAGACCATTATGATCACCGGCGACAATCCGATTACTGCTGCGGCCATTGCTGCCGAGGCCGGTGTGGATGACTTCCTTGCGGAAGCAACGCCGGAAGGAAAGCTGGCAATGATTCGTGATTTTCAGGCCAAGGGTCATTTGGTCGCCATGACAGGCGACGGCACCAACGACGCTCCGGCTTTGGCACAAGCAGATGTTGCAGTTGCCATGAACAGCGGCACACAAGCAGCAAAAGAAGCAGGTAACATGGTGGATTTGGACTCTTCACCCACAAAACTAATCGACATTGTTCGCATCGGCAAACAGCTTTTGATGACACGAGGCAGCCTGACTACCTTCTCCATTGCCAACGATGTGGCAAAATACTTTGCCATTATTCCGGCGCTGTTTATGGGACTTTATCCGGGACTGTCTGCTCTGAATATTATGGGGCTACATTCCCCGCAAAGCGCTGTCCTCTCTGCGATTATTTATAATGCACTCATCATTATTGCGCTCATTCCGTTGGCGCTAAAAGGTGTGAAATATCGTGAAGTTGCTGCTGGAAAGCTGCTGTCACGGAACCTGCTGGTTTATGGTCTGGGCGGTCTGGCGGCTCCCTTTATCTTTGTGAAACTGATTGATGTTCTGCTGGTGTTCACCGGCCTGGTATAAGGAGGGATATATCATGAAAACAATAAAAAGTGTATTACCAAAGGCAGGTATGATCTTTTTAATCTTTACTCTGCTGTGCGGCGTGATCTATACGGGTGTTGTCACAGGAATTGCTCAGCTTATTTTCTCGGATAATGCCAATGGAAGTATTATTGAAGTAGATGGGAAAAAATACGGCTGTGAGTTGCTGGGGCAGCAATATACGGATGAGTCCCATATGTGGGGGCGCATTATGAATATCGATGTTTCTACCTATACAGATGAAAACGGAAAGGCGCTGATGTATGCCGCCCCATCTAACATCTCTCCGGCAAGCGAGGAGTATGCACAGCTCGTGGCAGAGCGGGTGGAAAAGCTCCGGGCTGCCGACCCGGATATGGATAAAACAGCTGTTCCGGTGGATCTTGTTACTTGTTCCGGCAGTGGGCTTGATCCCCATATTTCCCCGGCAGCAGCGGAATATCAGGTAGCACGCATTGCAAAGGCAAATGATATGACCGAAGATGAAGTGCGTGAGATCATCCAAAACTGCACCGACGGACGATTCCTTGGCATCTTTGGTGAAGAGACCGTCAATGTGCTGGAAGTCAATCTGATGCTGGACGGTATTCTGGAGGGGTGAAATGAACATAGCTAAAATCATGATTCCCAAAATCTCCACTGTATTTCTTCATGAAAAGGATACGATTCGTCAGGGATTGGAACGGTTTATGGTACATGGATATACCGCTGTCCCGGTACTGAATGATCAGGAACAGTATATTGGAAGCGTGACGGAGGGAGATTTCCTCCGCCACCTTCTTATTTGCCAGACAACAGACTTGAAAGTACAGGAGGGATACCGACTTGGCAGCATTGTTCGCAGAGATTTTTGCCCTGCGTTACAAATAGATGCAGATTTCGAGCAGGTTGTAACTTCAATGCTGAATCAGAATTTTGTCCCCATCGTTGATGGCCGGAATGTTCTATGCGGGATTCTGACAAGGAAACGGCTGATTGAATTTCTGGCACAAGCTCGTGATAAAAAAGAATAAGTCCTGCATCTTTAGACGGCCTTAATACAGATACGCATTCTCTTTTACCTTCTTTACGCCCTTTGATTTATGATTAAGGGCACATAAAGGGGTATAAAGGAGGATTGCAGTTATGAGGGCAGTGTTGTTAAAAAGGAAGTTGACTTCGTTTCAAATTATCATCTTCGGTTTTTCCGGGGTGATTCTTTTTGGTACTTTCCTTTTAATGCTACCGTTTTCCAGTCGCAGCGGACTGGCAACGCCTTTCTCGGAGGCATTGTTTACTTCTACTTCAGCAGTCTGTGTAACCGGACTCATTATACATGATACGGCAACATACTGGTCGGCTTTCGGCCAGTTTGTCATTTTACTGCTGATTCAGATTGGAGGCATGGGGGTTATTACCGTAGCCGCATCCTTTGCAATGATTTCCGGTCGGAAGATTTCTTTGATGCAGCGCAGTACCATGCAGGAGGCGATTTCAGCGCCAAAGGTAGGGGGAATCGTTCGCCTGACTGGCTTTATCGTCAGGGTGACACTGGTGATGGAACTGCTGTGTGCAGCCGTGATGGCGCCGGTGTTTTGCCGTGATTTCGGGAAAAAGGGACTTTGGATGGCACTGTTTCATTCCGTGTCCGCTTTTTGTAACGCAGGCTTTGATCTATTGGGTGTGCGCACTCCCTTTTCCTCCCTGACCAGCTATGCAGCAAATCCCGTCATAAACTTTACGATTATGTTCTTAATTGTGTTTGGCGGCATCGGCTTTCTGACTTGGGATGATATTCGGACAAATCGATTGCATTTGCGCAAATATCGGATGCAGAGCAAGGTGATTCTTTGTACCACAGCGGTTTTATTGATTGTTTCGGCAATGTACTTTTATTTTTTTGAGTTTGCTGATCTTACCCGAAAGGAACGGCTTTTATCTTCTCTTTTTCAAGCTGTAACACCACGAACGGCTGGCTTTAATACGGTGGAATTAACTGATTTGAGTGAGGCGGGACAATTTATCACCATTGCGCTGATGCTGATCGGCGGTAGTCCCGGGTCTACTGCAGGCGGTTTGAAAACAACAACCATTGCTGTTTTGCTTACTACGGCAATTTCCACTTTTCGGCGCAGAGAAAATGCAAACCTCTTTGGACGTCGCATTGATGATGATGTCGTAAAAAATGCAGCGACAATTTCGCTTATGTATATCACGTTATGTTGTACCGGTGGCCTTATCATCAGCGTTTCCGAAGGACTTCCCATGCTTACCTGCCTTTTTGAAACTGCCTCAGCTGTTGGCACAGTTGGCCTGTCCCTGGGAATTACGCCGGAACTGAATCTGCTCTCACGGAGTGTTTTGATTCTGCTGATGTTTTTTGGACGAGTCGGTGGCCTTACATTAATTTTTGCGGCCTTGTCCAGTGCACAAAAGAAAGTTTCAAAACTACCAAAGGAAAAAATAACAGTAGGATAAAGGAGACATTATGAAATCAATTCTTCTAATTGGTCTGGGGCGATTTGGAAAGCATATTGCCCTGCACTTAAATCATTTGGGTCATCAAGTGATGGCGGTAGATACTTCGGAGGAACGTGTAGAGGCTGTTCTGCACCTTGTTACCAATGCACAGATTGGAGACAGTACGAATGCCGATTTCTTGGAATCTCTCGGTGTTCGCAACTATGATGTATGCATTGTGGCCATCGGCAACAACTTTCAAAGTTCATTGGAAACAACTTCTCTGCTCAGCGAATTAGGAGCGATGTTTGTAGTTTCCAGAGCTGCAACTGATGTTCAGGAAAAATTTTTGCTGCGTAACGGTGCAAATGAAGTAGTCTACCCGGAAAAACAGCTCGCAAAGTGGACAGCAATCCGTTACAGTGCGGATCACATTCTCGATTACATAGAACTGGATGAAAATCATGCCATGTTTGAGATTCCCATTCCCAAAGATTGGGCGGACCATTCGATTGGAGAGCTTGATATTCGTAAAAAATTCAATATTAACATTATGGGAATCAAGAAAAGTGGCAAGCTGGAGTTATCTATTTCTTCAGACACAGTGCTGAAAGCAGGAGATACCATGTTGGCGTTGGGAAGTAACAGAAATTTGCAAAAGTGCTTTCATACTTGATTTCAAGAAAAATTAAAGGAATTGGGGGGTGAATCCATGCAGGATGTTATTTTACTTGTAAGTACATCAGCTATATTTATTTTTGGGTATTTTCTGATGAATAAACTGGATGTTTTTCTGGAAAACAATTGGAATAGACAAGAAACTGCTTTGACTTACGGCGAAAACAGCTTGCGAATTGGTTTTTCCAACCCATTAATGGCAGGCGGTCTCGCAGATACTTTCGAGACTTACGGAAAGCAGCATCCAGATGTCTCTATCCATATTTTCAGCGGAGAAGAAAGTGAATTGTGCAGAGAACTGGAAACACACAAATTGGACATAATTTTTTTACCAGAGAATACAGACATATCAAAAAAACTCATTATAATGCACGGATGGTGCTTCTTCGTTGCGCCCCAGTTGTGATGGAATATGCTGACTTGCCCATTGAGCCGATTACCCAGAATCAAATCACACAAATAGCACTATGGAGGGATTCCAAAAAATCACCTGTCATCGATTTTTTCATTGGATGCCTGAACAAATTTGCCGTGGATTAGTCGCAGATGTAGGTTTTGACGTTGTGTGTTATAATATTGAAAAAGGGAATCGCTTTTGCTTGAGTGACAGATAGGAGGGTTAAAATGGAACTGCCAAGACAAGATCCGGATCAGCTTCTTCGTGCGATCCGTAACGATGCATCTACTAAGAAAAGCGGAAAACTCAAAATCTTTTTCGGTTATGCCGCAGGTGTCGGAAAGACCTATGCCATGCTTCAGGCGGCTCATCAGGCTAAGGAGCGTGGCATTGATGTGGTTGCTGGATACATAGAACCCCATGCCCGACCCCAGACGATGGCACTTCTGGACGGCTTGGAGCAGCTTCCTGTGAAACAAGTTGCTTACGAAGGAATGACCCTTCGTGAATTTGATATTGATGCTGCGCTCAAGCGAAATCCCCAGCTCATACTGGTGGATGAGTTTGCCCATACCAACGCCGAAAGCAGTCGGCACACGAAGCGGTATCAGGATGTTCAGGAACTGCTAAATACTGGAATTGATGTCTATACGACTGTAAATGTCCAACATATCGAGAGTCTCAACGATACAGTAGCCTCTATCACCGGAATTCTTGTGCGGGAGCGCATTCCGGATTCCACCTTTGATCAAGCAGATCAGGTAGAACTGGTGGATATTGAGCCTGCGGAGTTGCTGGAACGACTGGCAAGTGGAAATGTGTACAGGGAAGATCAGGCGCAGCGGGCAACAGTTAATTTCTTCACGCTGGAAAATCTCACCGCATTGCGGGAAATCGCCCTCCGTCGGTGCGCCGACCGGGTGAACTTGCTGACGGAAAGCGCCAGAGTACAGAGCCGAGGCGATTACCATACAGACGAGCGCATTCTGGCATGTCTTTCCTCGTCGCCATCCAACGCAAAAATCATTCGGACAGCTGCAAGGATGGCAAGAGCCTTTCGGGGAACATTTACCGCTCTTTATGTGGAAACGCCAAATACAGCGGCGATGAGTGACGATGATAAAAAGCGTTTGCAGGATAATAAGCGTCTGGCCCAGCAACTTGGCGCTGCGATTGAGACAAGTTATGGCGATGACGTGCCTTATCAGATTGCGGAATTTGCCCGTCTTTCCGGCATCTCAAAAATCGTAATTGGACGAAGTACCATTGCACGAAAGAATATTTTCAGCAAGCCCACCTTGACGGAACGCCTGATTTCCAGCGTACCTAATCTGGATATTCATGTGATACCGGATGCCAGCACAGGAACCAGCTATCAGGAAAAAAAGAGAAAGGCGCAGGTAGATGCGATGCCCCTGCGTGATGTTCTGAAGAGTATCATCGTACTGCTGGCAGCTACACTGATTGGCTGTGGCTTTGATGCTCTTGGGTTCACGGAGAGTAATATTATCGCAGTTTACATATTAGGCGTACTTGTGACCGCTGTAATCACAACCAACCGACTGTGCGGGATTCTGACCTCGGTTGTCAGTGTGCTGGTTTTCAATTTCTTTTTTACCACTCCGAGACTGACATTCCATTTTGACGATCCAAACTATATTGTTACCTTTACCATTATGTTTATAGTAACACTGCTTTCCGGATCTCTCGCTACCCGGCTGAAAGAAAATGCGAAACAATCTGCTCATACAGCTTACCGTACAAAGATTCTTTTTGAAACCAACCAGCTTTTGCAAAAAGAACAGGATGAGAATGCGGTAATCACCGCTACGGCAGGGCAGCTCATGAAGCTGCTGAAAAAAGATATCGTCGTCTACCTGTCTGATGGTAAAGAACTTGCCACCCCCAACGTTTTTCGTACTGTTAATAGCACTCAAGAGGATTTAATTTCTGAGAATGAGAAAGCAGTCGCCGATTGGGCCTTCCGAAATAACAAACACGCAGGAGCAGCGACTGATACATTATCCAGTGCAAAGTGTCTATACCTTGTGATTCGGGTTAACCAGAATGTATATGGAGTAGCTGGTATTGCTGTGAACGGTACTCCATTGGACTCTTTTGAAAATAGCGTGCTTCTTTCCATTCTTGGCGAGTGCGCATTGGCGCTGGAAAACATCAAAAATGCCAAGGAGAAGGAGGAAGCGGCTGTCCTGGCACAAAATGAACAACTTCGTGCCAACCTGCTGCGGGCAATCTCCCATGATCTTCGGACGCCTTTGACAGCGATTTCCGGCAGCGCAGACAATTTGCTTGCAAATTATAAAAAAATGGACGATGCACTACGGGAGCAGACCTTTACTGATATTTATGACGATTCCATGTGGCTAATCAATCTGGTTGAAAATTTGTTAGCAGTCACACGAATTGAGGGCGGACAGGTCAATCTAACTCGGAGTATCGAACTCATGGATGAGGTCGTTTCTGAAGCGCTGAAGCACATCAACAGAAAAAGTAAAGAACACACCATTCGTGTGACCAGCGGTAAAGACTTTATCCTTGCCCACATTGACGCGAAGCTGATCGTTCAGGTGATTATCAATTTGGTTGACAACGCCATCAAATATACCCCTGTCGGTTCAGTAATTGAAATACACACCGATCAAAAAGAGCAATGGGTCACGGTTTCTGTTTCCGACAACGGCCCTGGGATTCCCGATGAGCAGAAACCCCGTATTTTCGATATGTTTTATAGTGGGGCCAATAAAGTGGTCGACAGCCGCAGAAGCCTTGGATTGGGGCTGTCCCTCTGTAAGTCCATTGTGACCGCCCACGGCGGCACGATTTCCGTATCAGACAATCAGCCAAATGGCACTGCTTTTAAATTTACATTACCTGCAGGGGAGGTAGAACTTCATGAATAAACCTTTGATATTAGTGGTTGAGGATGACCCGTCTGTACGAAATCTCATTACGACCACTTTAAAAACAAATGATTATCGTTATGTGGTAGCACCTAATGGCTCGGCAGCCATTATGGAGGCCACATCGCACAATCCTGAAATCATCTTACTGGATTTGGGCTTGCCGGATATGGATGGCGTTCAAGTCATTCAAACGGTTCGCTCTTGGTCCAATGTTCCGATTATTGTAATCAGCGCCCGAAGCGAGGATAACGATAAAATCAAGGCGCTGGATGCCGGAGCGGACGATTATTTGACAAAGCCCTTTTCGGTAGAAGAACTGCTGGCACGACTTCGGGTGACGCAGCGAAGACTCTCTCTGATGACGGCAGAGATGCTTACTGCCAGTTCTGTATTTGTGAATGGTAAGTTGAAAGTGGATTATGCTGGGGGATGCGCTTATCTGGATGAAAACGAACTTCACCTGACACCCATTGAGTATAAGCTGTTGTGTCTGCTGTCCAAGAATGTCGGCAAGGTACTGACCCATACCTTTATCACACAAAATATCTGGGGCCGCAGTTGGGATAACGATGTGGCTTCGCTGCGGGTATTTATGGCAACATTGCGAAAAAAACTGGAGCCAACAGAGGAATCTCCACAATATATTCAAACACATATTGGTGTGGGCTACCGCATGATGAAAATAGAATAACGCTATGAGGACGGCCAGTGTTCTCTATGAAAAATAGACGATTGAGTTTCGGATTGTCATAATCATTTTTTGTTATTTGGAAAGGAAATCAATACCACACTTGCTACATTTATTGAAAATGGACAAGGAAAAGGCGTTGTACGGCAAGACATAATTCCGATGTTGACAGTTTACATTTTTTGGTCAACCGTTGCTATTTAACAGCGATGATTTGCGCTTGAGATGTCGCGGCGGTTGAAACCAAACATTTCTGCCGCCGTTTCCCTTATGAAAAATGAGAAATCGGAGGGTGTGTTAAAGTCACCCTTTTTGAGAATGCGGCGGTATCGTGGAGGTAGCGCCATGTCCATTTTTGTTTTACGCAGCACTCACGATCTTCACCAATAAAAAAAGCATTGCTCCTCCTCCGGGCAAGTATAACATTGCATCGGCATTATCGTTCCATGTAATTCAGTATAATAATGGCTGTTCTTGGCGCGCCAGTTTTCCCTCACGGAAATCTGGCATTTTTTGTTGCCATTTTTTCGGAGATGACCCGGTTGCCTGCCGGTGTCGGTCTCCGCCTCCATTCGATTCACCCGTCAATCACCCGTGAATCGAAATGGAGGTACATAATGAAGAAAATTAACCTTCGGGAACTTTATCCTGATGTTTATACAACAGACTTTTTTGTAGATGTGACAGAGGAAGTAATGGAGACTATATCGTACCTATTTTCTTACGGGAAGATTCAAAAGAGTATTATCAATATCCAAAAGAACTTACTCAACCAGAATCATATGAGATATTTACAAGAGATTTTGCCAGTATTCATATGACACTTGCCACTTCTCAGATATATTATTATGGAATCAATGAAAAGACATTGGAAACGGAAATCTTTTCGTTTGCCTATTCGTCCGAAAAAAAATGTTATGTAGCAAGTGATTGCCAGACTGTCTTGTGTGATGAATTTGTCCGTGAAATCAAAAAGGAAGTGCTTTATCTCCGGAAAGTTTCCAGATAACAGACAAGAGGACTTGCAAGGTTCGTGACCTTTCAGGTCCTCTGCATAGCATGGTTGGATACCGTCCGTTCTGTCAAGGACTGCCCTGACGGCGTATCGGCTTCGCCTTGTTCCTTGACATCACTAGGTAGAAAAAGATAGTATCATAACAAGGATTTTTCCTTTAAACGTTCTCTAATATGTATTTCGGTTAATGGTTCATCAAAATCAACAGTTAATAAAGTTACCCCCTTTTCCCGACATATTCTTGCTTTTCTGAAATCGTGTTCTTTTTGCTTTTTCAACTGTTTTTCACCGCCCCAATGTTTGATTGGATTGTAATGTTGCTGTCCTTGATATTCTATTCCAAGTTTAATTGAAGGAATTATGAAAGAAAGCGGAAAATTCGTGAGATGATTAAATACGATAAATTATGGGAGACAATGAAAGCCAAAGGCATTTCACAATATGATTTGTATACGCATTATCATATGAATCGTTCTTAACTGAACAGGTTAAGACATAATCAGAATGTTGAAGTGAATACCATTGATAAGTTTTGCCATATATATGACATTTTTGCAAATCTGGTAATATATGCCGCTGGTTGAAATGCGACAAATATATGACACGAAAATAATATTCCGACATATATATGCCACTGTTTAAAGTACGACAAATATATGTCACAAAAACAAATAGATCGACGTATACTTGCCACCGATTGAAAATATGACAAGTATATGCCACAGAAGAAATGAAAAAATGCATGAAGAGAAGAAAATACACACTTATATTTGGTCGGAAGAGTAGTGAGAGGCCAGAAACGGTTTACTCGTTTATATGCAGGGAGGCGTGGAGCCGACCTAAATATATGAACGAGTAAACCGTTAAGTGGGGGTAGAAGCGGTGTAACCAGAGCGTGCAGTAGAAGAATTTTATAAAATTTATTCAGAAATTTAGTAAGAAATTAAAAATTTGGATTAGAAAGGGACAAAAATGGCAGTCAAAAATTTTTTATCTTTCATACTATATATGTAACAAGATAAATGGAGAAAAACAGATGCGACATTGAAACAATGAAACATCAGCAAAATGTCGAAAGACATCAAGTGGAAAGCACGGCATCGGCTTTGCAGATGTCAGCAGGTCAAATGATCTGCAAAATGGAGTAGACGGTGGTTAACCGTCCGAACCGCTGATGCGGCGGAGAAAAGTATTTGAGTATCGTACTTAAAAAACAGATGCTTACCAGTAGTTGAAGTACTGGACTATGGCAATTAAGCTGCCACTACTTTAACAAAAGCTGGTTCAGATCGCGCATATCTGGAACTGTTTGTCGTAAGACAAGCATAAAATGCGGCAGGAATCTCAAGCCCAAAGATTTCGGGATGCATACTAATTAGGTAATAAGCGGATTAGACGTATTTGCACGTATTGTTCCGCTGAATACCGAAAGAGGTAATGCTATCACAAAATCGTAATCGAGACTGCAGACGCAAGCAGTAAAAACGCGTTATGAAAGTCATACGCTGGACTTGCCGAGAGAATCGGTTCAAAAAATGGCGTAGCGGAAGTCTTTAATGGAAGACATTCTGCGGCAAATTGTTTTAACGAAAATTTCAGAGAAAGGAGGAAACAGGTAAAATGGGAAGAAAAAAGTCAAAGTATTACAAAAGGACACTTCATCAGCAGACTTATGACAGGTTTCAGAGGATGATTGCTTTTGGTGAGTCAAAAACAGATGCAAAAAAGAACGGAACAACTGGAAACAAAATATATTCAAAAAGTACTTATCAGACGTATAAAAAGCATATCAATTATTTTGTCAAATATATTATGAAAACGTATCCGGAAGTTAAAAGTATGAAAAAAGCAAAAAAGTATGTTGCAGAGTGGCTGGAATTGAGAGTTGCAGAAGGATGTTCTGCATGGACAATCAATTTGGAAGCGGCAGCACTTAATAAATTTTACGAGATTGCGCCAGATGATCCAAAGCGATTTCAATGTCCACGTAGAAACAGAGTAGATATCAAAAGAAGCCGTGGTCAGAAAGAGCGAGATAAACATTTTTCAAAACTGACGAATGAAGAACTGATTCATTTTTGTCAGGCTTGCGGATTTCGGCGTAATGTATTGGAGCGTCTGCGTGGGGATGATCTATATGATCGCCAAAGAGTGGAGCAGTGTTTGCTACAGGCTAGAAAAGAACATGATATGTCTATGACCAAAGCGTGTGAAGATGCATTACACTTTTTTTCGGATCAGGAGTATTTCATTTTGCATCGCAAAGACAAAGGTGGGAAGACAAGACTTGCACCGATTGTAGGCCCACATAAAGATGAGATTATACGCAGAATGAAGAATACAGCTCCGAATGATTTAGTGTGGAACTATATAAATAGCAACTGTGATGTGCACGGATATCGGTCAGATTATGCGACGTATTTGTACAAGCTGTATGCAAGACCGATTAAATCATTGGATTACAAAAAGAAAATTTTATGTGCGGATGGAAAGTTACGTTCAGAAATTTATGTGTGCAGATCCGATGAGAAAGGTAAAAAACTTGACCGAAAAGCAATCAGGGCTGTGAGCGTTGCTCTTGGACATAATCGCGAGGATACCGCAATTACAAGCTATATTCGCAATTTGTGATGGAAATATGAATGGCGATATAAACAAACAGTAACAGTGTAATTTGATAAATTTGTAAACGTATACGCGTAAACGTTTACATAATAATTTGAAAGGATAAAAGCAATGAGCCGAAAATTAACTGATGAAGTAAAAGATGAAAAGAAACCGAAAAGTATAAGAATGAGAGATACTACAGATGCGTATTTTGAAGAGACAATTGGATTATATATTCATGAAACTGATTCTAAGAATGAGCAGAGAGAACTCGCATTGATAAGAATTTTGGACATCGCTAATTCTGAAAAAACGCGAGGTACGCATCCAGAATTAGAGTCTGTCCTGACAGCGGTTGATCAGACTCTTGTAACTTTGGTGAAACAGATTAATGCTGTTGTTGCTGGACAGGATAATACGATTACGGAATTGAGAAGTCAATTATCTGATGCAATTGCGTTGAAAAATAAGATCCGCGATGAAGCCGATGCGCAGGTAACAGATGCAAAATCTAAGTTAAAAGAAGCAGAGTGCATGGCAGCGGCAAATGCTGATGTGGTTGAACAGGCAACAAAAGAAGCGGAAGAAGCAAAAGAGTATGTAGATACCGTTGTAAAATTGGCAGCAGAAAAAGATGTAACAATTGCAAATCTGAAAGAAAAACTTGCATCAGCAGAAGAAAAGATGATTAAGTATACGAAAATGGTAGAAACAGAAAAAGACTATCAGGGGCGTATACAAGAATTAGAACATACATTACTGGAAAATGAGAAAAACCATGAGTTGAAAATGCATGAGTTACAGTCAGAAATGAAGCAGAAACTTTCCGAAGCTGAAAGCAAAGTACAGATTGAAGTATTTCAGTCTATATCTGATACGGAGCGTGAAGTAAGAAATATGTATGAAGAAAAACTCAGAGATGCAGACAAAGAAGTGATCAGATTGCAGATTCAATTGGAACAGTTGAATTCTAAGTAATTGACTTTGAAATTATGCTAGGCATATAAAACAAGTATCTTGACGAAATCACGGTAGCATTTTTAAAAGAATGGTATCTGGACAAAATTGAGCAGTTGCATCTGACAAATAAGCAGTTTAAAGAAATGAAATCACTTTTGAACATGCTGTATGATTATGCAATCGATTCAAGCATCATAAAATATAATGTTTCACGAAATGTTCGAAATATATCCTATAAAAAATTTGCACAGCCAAAGAAAAAGACGGCAGAAGAGCAGATTTTTATGGGAAAAGAAGAAACATCCGTTATTGAATTGGCCATGAAACAATATAAAAAAACAAAAAATGTCGCGTATCTGGCAATTGGTTTGAATTTTACGTTAGGATTACGTGTTGGAGAACTTGTTGCGTTGAAAAAAGAAGATTTTTCTGAAAAAGTAGTACATATTCAACGTCAGGAAGTAAAAAAGTATATACATGATGAGTCTGGGGCGGTAAAACGTGATGGATATGAAGTTGTGTGGTATACAAAAACAAGAGAATCCAATCGTGAAATTGTACTTACCAGTAATGCAAAGGCATTTTTTAAACTGATATGTCAGATCAATGAACAGAAAGGGTTCTGTTCGGAATATCTGCTTTTAAATGCGCAGGGAGAACGGATGCACAATGATGCAATCAATAATACACTGCGCAGAATCAATAAAAAAATTGAAACATCACAAAAAGGAAATCACAGTATCAGAAAAACGTGTATTTCGAATTTAGCAGCATCGAAGCTTTTGTCAGATGAAGAAATCAGAATGTTTGCAGGTCATAAAGATATTTCTACGACACAGCAGAGTTACATTTTTGCAACGGAACCGCTGGAAGATAGAGTATCTGCCTACGAAGCGGCAATCAGTGGCAAAATGCCGGATGTGAACGTGTTCAAGGGTGTTCAAACAATTTAAAAATAAAAAAAGCGCGGAAGCCTTGATTTATAAGGCTTCCGCACCAAATTAAATAATGCGGAAGATGGGACTTGAACCCACACGATTGCAATAATCACAAGATCCTTAGTCTTGCTCGTCTGCCAGTTCCGACACTTCCGCATTTGTCATTATGTAGTTGTTTCAAACGACTTGATTATAATAACAAAATAAGTAGGAGATGTCAAGCTATATTTAAAAATTATTTAAAAATGCAAAGACATCATCCCAGTATTCATCTCCCAGAAGATACATGGCTTCTCCATGGCCTGCGCCCGGAGCGGTGATTTTTTCTTTGTTATCACCAGGTTTTGCCTGATATAAAGTATCCATCATTTCATATGGAATGAAATCATCGACTGTGCCATGGATGAACAGCATTGGTTTTTCACAGTTTTTTACCTGATCCAGAGCAGATGCTTCTTTGAATGAATAACCGGCTTTTGCTATGGCAAACAGGTTTGCTGTATACATCAGCGGAAATTTCGGCATGCCAAATCGAAGTTTTAATTCACTGGAGAAAATGTCCCATACGCTGGTATAACCGCAGTCTTCAACGAAGGCAACTACCTGATCCAGAGTATCTTCTCCGGCTGTCATCATGGTTGTGGCAGCACCCATGGAAATACCGTGAATAACGATTTTGGCATCGGAATCCTGAGCAATGATCCAGTCAATCCAGGAAAGAATATCTTTTCGGTCTAACCATCCCATTCCAAGATAATTGCCATCCGTATCACCGCAGGCACGAAGATCTGGTGTTAATACCTGATAATTGTGATCGTGATAATGCTGAGCCAGACTGGTTGCACCGAGGTGGTCGCCACGGTAGCCATGCAGGGCAATGACCCAGTCATGGGAGTTGCCATTTGGATAATAGATGCCACTGCAGTGAATATCATCCTCAGATGTGATCTCAACTGTCTGACCGGGATTTTCAGCAAGAAATGTTTCGTTTGCTTCCTGCTGTGCAATTTTTCCTTCTGCAATGGTACGTTCGGTATCATCGGCAGTTTCCGGGATTTCCAGTGCAACAGTTCTATTTCCACCATCACCAGAGCGGCCAATAGAATAATTTACAAGGTAATTTCCGGCAAACAGGGAAATCAGAACGAGCAGAGCAACAAAAATTGTCAGGATGATCAGTATGATCTTTTTGATGCTGAGTTTTTTCTTTTTTATGATTTTCATTTATGTAAAAACCTTTCTTTGAAATTTGTTTGATTATCAAACTATTTTAATATACATGATTTTAGAGGAATATTCAAGAAAAATAATATTTAAAGTGAAGTAATGTTTTTGGAGTAAATGTGCGTGGACTAACGATAGAAAATTGTGAGATGAATTATAATTTTATGACGACACAGCAGAGTTACATTTTTGCAACGGAACCGCTGGAAGATAGGGTATCTGCCTATGAAGCAGCAATCAGTGGCAAAATGCCACATGTGAACGTGTTCAAGGGTGTTCAAACAGTTTAAAAACAAAAAAAGCGCGGAAGCCTTGATTATAAGGCTTTTGCACCAAATTAAATAATGCGGAAGATGGGGCGCACGAGATCCGGTGGATCTCGGATTTGCGCCGACCGGAGCGAAGCGGAGATATGAACCTTGGGTTCATGTCTCCGTCCGCAAAAAAGACCCCAACCAAAGGTTGAGGTCTTTTGATGCGGAAGATGGGACTTGAACCCACACGACTGCAATAGTCACAAGATCCTTAGTCTTGCTCGTCTGCCAGTTCCGACACTTCCGCATGTGTCGTCATTATTGTTTCCGACAAGAAGAAATGATACCAAAAGTAAGGCATAATGTCAACAGTTTTTCGGAAAAAATATAAAAAATATGCATTTGAAAAAACAGAAAAAAAGTGTTGACATTTAAATGTCGTTGTTGTATTATATGCTTTGTCAGCTGCGGGGCAGCAAAGCAATTTGATATGCAGGAATGGCGGAATTGGCAGACGCGCACGGTTCAGGTCCGTGTGACTATTGCAGTCATGAGGGTTCAAGTCCCTTTTCCTGCATTTTACATCAACGATGCAGCAAACAATTTAATACGCAGGAATGGCGGAATTGGCAGACGCGCACGGTTCAGGTCCGTGTGACTATTGCAGTCATGAGGGTTCAAGTCCCTTTTCCTGCATCATTGAAATCAGCAGAGAATATCTGCTGATTTTTTTGCCGTAAAGAGAAAAATTGGTATCTTAACGATATATCTTTTTTTGCGTGAACAATGGAATATTTCTTTTTATAAGTACAATCATTTTCTGAACACATGTAATGAATAAAATGTAATATACTGATACGAATTTACAGTATTTGGGAAAAATCCTTCTATATTTCTTTACCCTAAAGTAGTAAAATTATTTTTATAAGATGAGTGATAGATATATTAAAAATCAGTTCAATTTGGGGGCAGACAATGAACACTACAAACATAAAAAAAGAATCTAGAAAAATATCTTTATGGGAAAAATTCAGCTACAGCGGTGGAGACGTGGCAAGCTGCATTACATTTGGTGCAGTCAGTTCTTACCTTTCCTATTATTATACGGATATCGCAGGAATTTCCATTGCGGCAGTGGGCGTGATCTTTGGTGTGACGAGGTTAATAGAAGCACTGGTGAATTTCCTGACGGGAGTCGCCATTGACGGCAGTCATTTCAAAGGGGGCAAGGCAAAGCCTTTTATTTATACCACCACGATTCCGCTGACGATTATGTTTATCCTTGTTTTTATGGTGCCGGATCTGAGCGCACACGGGAAAGTGCTGTTTGCGTTTGTTACCTATTTGCTATTCTGCATTTTGTATGCGGTCAACAATACCGGTTATGGCACGTTGCTGTCATTGCTCACCAGTGATGTAAAAGAACGCCGTGTATTGAACAGTTTTAAAGTATTTGGAAGCGGAACCGGAAGTCTGCTGGTGAGCTTTCTGACCTTGCCGTTGGTGGCGTTGTGCGGTGTGCAGGGACGTTTCAGTTTTGCACCGGTGGCGGTAATTTACGGTGTGATAAATCTGGTGTTACTTGGAAACTGTAGTATTTCCTGTCGGGAACGTGTGCGGACAGAAGGGGAAGCGCGCATGAGTTTAAAAGAATCTCTGCAATGTGCGGTAAAAAGCCGTTCCTGGATTTTGCTCTGTGTGATCGGGGCTTGCGTCATGGTTGTGATGATCCTGCAAAACCAGAGCATTATGTATTATTCCAAATATATTCTGATGGATGAAAGCCGGGCAACTTTAATTCTTACGATCTATACGATGGCGCAGCTTTTGGCGGCGTTGTTTATGGATAAGATGCTCAATCGGCTTGGAAACAGAAACTGCATGCTGTTTGGATTTGGAGCCTTTCTGGTGCTGACAGTGGTTATGTTTGTGTGCAGAAAAAATCTGGTCTTGTTCTGTGTATTTATGCTTTTGGCAGAACTTGGAAAAAGCATGGCAACCAGTCCGTGTTATGCCATCTGTGCAGATACAGTGGATGAAGTGGAATCGTTGACCGGAAAACGCCCGCAGGGTGTGATGACATCTTTTATGATGTGCACGATGAAAGCGGGAACAGCTATCGCCGGTGTGGTATTTTCGGCTGTGCTTCATGCGGGACATTATGCGGCAGAGGCAGCGCAGAAAAGCCCGGAAGCGATTCGTGCAATTTATATGAATCTGTTCTGGCTTCCGATGCTGATCGTGGCAGGCTGCATGGTGCTGGCATTTTTCTTCAAACGGCAGCCGGATCAAAAATAAGGAAAAAATTAGAGGCAAAGAGAGACTTCTCTTTTTACACACTCTGTGCTATAATGTGACGACAAGTGACAAGACAGACAAAATAAAGAAATTAAATGAATTAATTACGCATGAAAATGTATTTGTCTATTCTATGAAAAAGTCATGCTCTTATAGCAATATGAGAAAATATAAAGGAGAGAAGTTTTATGAAAAAAGTACTGAATCACATTTTTATTGATGGTTTGAGTGGAATGGCGCTTGGACTTTTTTCCACACTGATCATCGGAACGATCATTGGACAGATTGGAACTTTAGTTGGAAATGAGATTGGAACTTATCTGATTGCGATTTCCAGTGTGGCAAAAACAGTGACCGGAGCAGGTATTGGTGTCGGTGTCGCTGCAAAGTTTAAACAGGGACCGCTTGTAACAGTTTCTGCTGCGGTGGCCGGTATGATCGGAGCGTTTCCGGCACTGGGAATGGAAAGTTTTGCATTGGGAAAAGCAGGAGAGCCTCTGGGAGCTTTTGTGGCAGCTCTGATCGGCATTGAGTGCGGCAGGCTGGTTGCAGGAAGAACAAAAATTGATATTATTTTGACGCCACTGGTATCCATTTGTACCGGTGCGGCAGCAGGATTTATCGTGGGACCGCCAATTTCCAACTTTATGAAATGGCTTGGAAATCTGGTAAATATTAACGTAGAGGCATCTCCGATCCTTGGTGGTATCGCAGTATCGGTTCTGATGGGAATGATTCTGACATTGCCGATCAGTTCCGCGGCACTTGGCGTTTCCATGGGACTGACAGGACTGGCAGCAGGCGCGGCAACCATCGGATGCTGTTGTCAGATGGTTGGCTTTGCGGTTGCAAGTTATCGTGAAAACAAATTTGGCGGATTTATCGCACAGGGAATCGGAACATCCATGCTTCAGGTACCAAATATTCTGCGCAGGCCGCTGATTTGGCTGCCACCGATTATTTCCAGCGCGATTTTGGGACCGATCGCATCTGCGGTCTTACATATGGTAAGTACACCGATCGGATCAGGAATGGGTTCCGCAGGTTTCGTTGGACAGATCGCAGCTTATGGCGCAATGATTGAGACAGGAATGTCATCCAAAGTGGCACTGATTCAGATTATTCTCATGCATTTTGTTCTGCCGGCAGTTGTGACATTGATTTTCTCAGAAGGAATGAGAAAAGCCGGATGGATCAAAGACGGTGACATGAAACTGGAAGTATAGAATTTGAAAAATAGAAATGATACCAAAATCCATTTACAAAATGTGGGCTATATTTTGTAAATGGATTTTTTTGTGAATGGTACAGGGAATGGTGACGTAAATTCTATGGAATATCGAAGGATTGGTTGAACATTTTTACGGATTGTTATAAAGTAATAGCAACACAAGTAAATGTTTGCTGGAGGTAGAATGGTATGGAAAACTTTGTATATGAAACACCCACGAAAGTTTATTTTGGAAAAGAGGAAGAATTAAACGTTGGAAAAATCATTGCCGGATATGCACCGAAAAAAGTGTTGGTTCATTTTGGTGGTCAGTCTGCCAGAAAAAGTGGACTGTTAGACCGCGTGGAAAAAGCGTTGGAAGCAGAAGGCATTGCTTATGTGGAACTTGGCGGTGTGACAGCAAATCCGGAGCTGAAGCTTGTGCGGGAAGGTATCGCACTCTGCCAGCGGGAAGGCATTGATTTTGTACTGGCAGTCGGTGGAGGTTCTGTACTGGATTCTTCCAAAGACATTGCAAACGGTGTGGCAAATCCGGACGTCGATGTATGGGATTTCTCCCTTGGAAAATGTGTACCGCAGAAAACATTGCGAAAAGGTGCGATTCTGACACTGGCAGCAGCTGGTTCGGAAATGTCCAATTCCTGTGTTATCACAAATACAGAAACAAACGAAAAGCGAGGCTATGGATGTAGCTGCAACCGTATGGATTTTGCCATTGAAAATCCGGAACTGACCTATACCGTGAACCCGTATCAGACAGCTTGTGGTATCGTGGATATTGCAATGCATACGATTGAGCGTTATTTCTGCCCGGGCGAAGACACTTATCTGACGGATGCCATTGCAGAAGCTGTGATCAAAAACGTGATGAAAGCCGGAAAAGACTGTCTGGCAGATCCGGAAAATTATGAAGCGCGTGCAAATATGATGTGGGCATCTTCACTGGCTCATAATGGTCTGACAGGATGTGGACGAAAGACTCAGCTTGTTGTTCACCAATTAGAGCATGAGGTTTCCGGAATGTATACACAGGTGGCACACGGAGCTGGCTTGGCAGCACTCTGGTGCAGTTGGGCACGTTATGTATACAAGGCAAACATCAACCGCTGGTTACAGTATGCACAGAATGTATGGAATGTAGATGTGGATTTTGAACACCCGGAGAAAACCATTGAGACGGCCATTAACATGCAGGAAGCATTTTATGCATCTATT
Organism: Eubacterium ramulus; assembly: GCF_003122485.1. Lineage (GTDB taxonomy): Bacteria > Bacillota > Clostridia > Lachnospirales > Lachnospiraceae > Eubacterium_I > Eubacterium_I ramulus_A. The sequence goes on along the minus strand of NZ_JRFU01000104.1, from coordinate 426 downwards.
GGAATGCCAACAAATTTGAAAATGCTTGGTGTGAAAGAAACAGATTTGGAGATGCTGGCGTTTAAGTGCTCCAGAGGGAAAACACGTACACTGATTGGTTACAAAGAACTGGCATACGATGACATATTGGAAGTGTTCTGTATGGCGTATGATGTCTAAAAACTCAGTTAGTGGAGAGTAAATGATGAATTTTATTGATTCTTATAAGAAACTTGAAAAATTATGCAATGAGATGTACGGCGATAAGCATGGTGTCTCATTATATATTGATGAAATGATTAATACACCTGTGGGTTCGCGTTATGTTAAAAGTTGGAATGAGGATTTGAACGCAGAATAAGCATTCCCCCGCTTCAAGTGCGTAGAGCACTAAGCAGGGGGGATGCTTATGTCAGTGGGAGTTAAAAGCTCCCACTGACAGGTCGC
>NZ_JRFU01000103.1 GCF_003122485.1 Eubacterium ramulus | reverse complement strand
ACTCACCACTTGCAGAAGTGGGAGTCTCAACTCAGACTGAGATAAAAAAATTTTCTTAAACAAAAAAGCCGTGTACAACAGACAATCATTATCTGTTCTACACGACTTTTTTATGAGCATCCCGCTTCGAATTGCAATCCCAGACGTTACTCTTACAGCCAACTCATCCCAGGCACCCTCACGGCACACAAGAGGTCCTACTTAGGGCTGCTCCATTCCTGACCTGACCCGGTTCATAAGTTCCTGTTGCGTGAGACCCAAAAATCTACGTCGCTTATAAGAGGCAGCTCTACAATTGACAACCCTCTACGGGATATCACCCCAACTATAGCGGATTGATGGTACAAGGTACCGCTACCACCCCGGCTGCTCAGTTTCTAAGTATATCATCAGGTGTTGGTAACTGTCAACAGATTTTTCTTCATTCACTCTATCCATTTTTCTTTTTATACTTTTTATTTTTCTTTATACCTTTTTATACTTCTTTATAGTTTTTTATACTTCTTTATAGTTTTTTATACTTTTTTCAAGAACCTCAATCTCCTGATTTTTATACAAATTTTCACTCAATCTTTTTGACAATTTTTCAAAAATACTCCTGAAGCCGCTACATGGTTTCAGGAGTATTTTTCTTTTGTTTTTTCTTTTTCCGTAATTCTTTAAAAAAGCTGCTCAGCATAGAAGAACATTCTTCCTGGCAGACACCCTGCACAATTTCCACCTGATGATTAAATCCTGCGATCTGAAGCAGGTTCAGAACCGATCCGGCACAGCCTGCTTTCGGATTCATGCTTCCGATCACCACGCGGTCGATCCGCGACTGTACCAGTGCCCCGGCACACATCTGACATGGTTCCAATGTCACATACATTGTACAGCCTTCCAGCCGCCAGTCTCCCAGTTTTTTGCTCGCCTTGCGGATTGCATTTAATTCCGCATGGGATAAGGTATTTTTGTCTGTGTTTCGACGGTTGTAACCACGGGCAATGATTTTGCCGTCTGCATCATTTACAATGACGCAGCCAATGGGTACTTCATCGATGGCATATGCCTTTTTTGCCTGTTTTATGGCTTGTTTCATGTATTTTTCATCTACAGTCATTACTATATCCTTTTCATTCCTAAGATACAAATATTCTACCCGAAAAAGCTACATGAGGCAATTCATAAAATTCACATTCTTTTGGGCAGATTGGTTTATATAACGGATCTGCCACGATAATTTTTGCATCTTTCAATGCTTCTTCCATGGCTTCTTCGCCAAGGACAATAGCGTCTTTTTCTCCGATTAAATCTTCGCATTCTTTTAACGGACACAGTACACGGGTTGAACGTCCATATGTTTTTTCAATGCCAGCTGCCAGAGAGCCCATGGTGACAGGCTCACCGATCAGGGTGATTTCGACGTCTTTCTGCATGCGATTGTTCAGATATACGATGATCGAACTTCTTTCCTGTTCCTCTACTTGTTCCAATGCTTTAGAAATATCCTCTGCCAGCCATTCATTTGGTGTTCCGATCACATACGGTGTTCCAAATTTTTCCTGGAGCACTTTTGCTGCCCGCAGTCCAACCACAGACGCTACCAAGTTGACATTCGCTGCTTCTGCCATTTGCAGGGTTTCCAATGCATCGCCCATCGCCCAGGTGGAAAAGACATTCCAACCATATTTGTGCAGATTTTCTTTCAGGAGTTCTACGTTTTTCTGTGGTCCAAAATCTAACGGCGTTACACCTAACAAGTTTACACTACGTCCAAATTTATTTTCCTTTTCCAGCGAATTCAAATTCTGTGTTTTTTCCGTAAACCGTTTTGCGATTTCTTCCAGCGCAATACCTGCGCCGTACACATAATCGTGCATACCATTCGTTGGCACAGCAAACGTCGGAATCCCGGTTTCTGTCTCAATCACTCTTGCGATCGCCGGAAAATCGGTTCCATTCATAAAAGGAATCGGAGAACCTGCAAGTGCAATAAATTTCGGATGCAGTTCTCTGGCGGCATGTTCGATATCATCAATAAATTTCCGGTCATTTCCCATGATCGCATCAATTTCCGTAAGACCTGAGATAAAGATCAGACTGTCCTGATCGTACCAGCGGATCTCATCGTGTGTATTGTAAGTAGAATTACATCCGGAAGGATCGTGCATGACTGTCATTCCGCCCAGCTCGTACAATGCGGAACAAACGCCGGACACATCTGCCGTATAAATTGGTATGATTCGATAAGATTGTCTCATAGGCAGCACTCGCACCCCCATCCCTTTTGTACTACAAGTTTTTCCGTGTCTTTTTCCTCGCGGTATGCTTCCATCATCAGTTCGGCGGTTCTGCGGATACTGTCAAATCCATACAGACCTTCGCCCTGCACCAGATTGACAAAATGACGGCTGCGACTGAAATATGCCGCTTTCTGTCCGATGGCAAGCACTTCCTGTTCGCCGCCTCTTGGCAGCACGCGCATTTTCACCTGAATCGTTGCGATCAATTCCAGTTCCGGTACATGTTCCTGCAGCCAGTCAAATGCTGCTTTTTCCTCCGGACTGATGCCATCCAGATACACCGCTTTGACGTTAAATCCATGCGTCAGAAGCAGTTTTGCCAGTCCCAGCGGTCGCGGATGATACAGATAATCCAGCGTGATCGGCATATCTTTGATCAGCGCTTTCGCTTTTGCCAGAACTTCCTCACAGGCAGAACGTTCCACATCCAGTGCCTCCCTGCTCACTTCTGGAAGTCCCAATGCATCTGTCAGTTGCTTTAACTGCTGCTCAATTTCTTCATAATCAAAACTGCCCGGCAGATACAGATGCTCCCGTGCTAACCGCCGCGCCTGCGTCTCCATGCCATATTTTCCCGCCGGATAAATGTCAAGAAACAATCTTCCCTTGCTCATATCCAACAGGTCCTGCCACGTTTCACAGGTTGGAAGTTCCCGCACGGTATAACCATATCGTCTCAATAAACGCTTGATATCACTGCTTTCATCCAATGCAAAATCACTGCCAAACACCGATACTGTTTTTGCATCCGGCTCACATTCCGGCAACGGATCATACATGGCTTTTCGCAGCTTCTGATCCGGCGTCAGACCATGTTTTTGCATGATCGGATCCATGTAACAGCGGATAAAACAAATATCCGGGAAACGGCGTTCCAGCTCGTCATAAATATAATTCAGATTGCTTCCCACAAAATGGTGCAGACATACTGTAAACAACAAAACTGCTTTTGGATGATCTCCACGCTTGTTCAACACGTCCGTTACACCTTCAATCGTGATGTCCTCTAAATTGCCGTTTAAAACATGCTGTTCTTCCACAATGACAAAAGAAAAACGATCTGCCGCGTTCATTTCCGCCGCTGTCAGCACAACGCCTCGCATGCAGTTGTCCGCGCAGACATAAATCTGAATTGCCTCTGGAACCTGCATTCCCGTATGTACGATGTTCCAGTTGCCATGAACCGGTGAATTGTACTCCAGTTCTGAGGCAAATGGTGCAGGAAAGGATGCGTCTTTGATTTTTACCACAGCGTCCTTTGGATCTACTGTTTCACCTACTCGCTGCAACATCTAAGTTTCCTCCTGTAATACGCCACCACATAAGATGTACATCTTTCTGGCAATCGTACGATATTCCTCTGCCATAGCACTTTCCGGATAACATTCCATCAATGTCATCCCCTGTTCTTCTGCCAATGCCACCTGCTCGCTGTGAGATAACGTTCCAATCACCTTTGTATGAAAATCGTCTGCCAGTTCTGCCACTTTTTCTTCTTCTCGCGGAACATCCCGGCGATTTAAAATAATTCCGCCAAGCTGTGCATAACCACGGTTTTTAAAATTATCTACTGCCATGGCAATATTTGCCGCCGCGTGAATCGCCATATTTTCTCCGGAAGTAATGATAAACACCTTGTCTGCGTAACCGTTTCGCATCGGCATGGAAAATCCGCCACAGACTACGTCTCCAAGCACATCATATAAAATGACATCCGGCTTGTATACATCATACGCCCCGGTTTCTTTTAATTTTTCCAGTGCCGTGATAATGCCGCGACCGGCGCAGCCAAGTCCCGGTGTCGGTCCACCTGCTTCCACGCAGATTACACCGTTGTAGCCAATGCGGATCATATCCTCCAGCTGCAACGCCTGTTTTTTCTCATTATATAAATCCAGTACGGTAGGAACTGCTTCCCCGTGACGAAGCTGAATCGTGGAATCTGCTTTTGGATCGCAACCGATCTGCATCACCGTCAAGCCCAGTTCTGCCAGTGCTGTTGCCACGTTGGAAACTGTGGTGGATTTTCCGATTCCGCCTTTTCCGTATACTGCTATCTTGATCACTGTTCTGCTCCTTCCTCTGCCGGAGTGATGACATTGGAGTACGCGGTTTTCGCGGATACTCCTTTTAAACGCCCGATTTTTCCGGAAAGTGCGCTGATGGTATTTTGCGGCGCATCAATGGCAATACTGATGATGCTGATGCCCTTCGGGCGATATGGGATGCCCATTCTGCCTACAATGTACTGGCGCGCTTCGTGAAGCATTGCATTTAATTCTTCGATGGCATCTTCCTGCTCTACAATAATTGAAATAACCGCCACTCTGGTGTCCATGTCTGGTTTCCTCCTTTTCTGGCTGATAATTTATTTTTTGAAGCGCATGAAAGCAGAGAAAACTGCAACGGAAATTGCTCTACCGTCTTGCGTTGCAGTTTTCTTCTGCTCTTCATTGCGCATTCACAAAATGACTTTCTAGCAAATTCTTGGAAGTAGCTCGCCGCCCGGCTGCGGCAACAATGCCTGTGTACCGATCTCTGTCTCCATTACGACTCTGCCCGGCTCATCGGCAATAACTTCTCCGATAATCGCTGCATCTGCGGAATACGGGCATTTGCGTAATGTTTCCACAATGGCATCTGCCTCTTCCTTCGGTGCCATGATGACAAGTCTGCCCTCGCATGCAAGGTATAACGGCTCCAGTCCAAGCATTCCGCAAACTCCTTTTACTTCCGGCTGTACCGGAACAGCTGCTGCATTCAGACGGATTCCCACATTGCTCTGTCCTGCAATTTCATATAAAACGGTTCCGACACCGCCTCTTGTGGCATCGCGGATGACATGCAGATTGTGTGTAGTGTCCATTACAGCTTTTACAGTTCCCCATAACGGTGCACAGTCACTGGTCACATCCGCATCAATACCAAAATCTTCTCTCTCTAATAAAATGGTGCATCCATGACGTCCGATATCACCGGTTACAATGATCGCATCTCCCGGTTTTGCCAGCTCGCCGCCAACAGTTACACCTTCCTGAATCTCGCCCATTCCTGTGGTTATGATAAAGACGCCGTCCACTTGACCTTTTCCGGCTACTTTTGTGTCTCCGGATACGATATGTACGCCAGCTTCTTTTGCTGTTTTTTCCATTGCTGCTGCAATCTCTTCCAGTTTTTCCATCGGAAAGCCTTCCTCAATGACAAAGGCGCAGGTCAGATACAGCGGTTTTGCACCCATGCAGGCAAGGTCATTGACGGTTCCACAGATGGACAGTTTTCCGATATTTCCACCCGGGAAAAATGCCGGGGACACGATAAATCCGTCTGTGGATACTGCCATTCTTCCTGCTGGCGGAACCAATACCGCCGCATCGTCTGCGGTCAGATCGGAGTTTGCAAAATGTGCTTTAAACACCTGATCGATCAGTTCAGATGTCTGTTTTCCCCCGGCACCATGTGCCATTGTGACTGTTTTATTTTCCATTATTTTTTCCTTCTTTCTATTTACTTTACGAACGATTTATGCTAAGAGAGAAACACATGCAGACACGGCTAATTTTCTGCATCCGTTGCGCCGCTTATCTCCGCCTGTTCCCGCGAACTCACCCGCAAAACCAGCGGGTTCAAACACACTCCCACAGGCGGGCTATGCTCACTCCTGCAGCGAAAATTAACCTACCGTCTTGCCTGTGTTTCTCTCTTTAGCAACAAATCTGTTATATAATTTTAATTTCAAGAATATTGATAGTATGCGGAGCAGGCTCCCTCGCCAGATACCATGCAGGCTCCTACCGGATGCTGCGGTGTACAGCCTTTTCCGAACACTTTACAGTCGGATGGTTTGCATTTTCCCTGTAATACGTCTCCGCAGCGACATGCAGGATTTGGTTTTCCTTCGATTTTTGGCATCTGATATTTGATACGGGCATCAAAATTCTGCCACTCTGGTCGTAACTTCATTCCAGACGCCGGAATCACGCCCAATCCACGCCATTCGGAATCACATGCTTCCATCATTTCATCTACCAGAACCTGCGCTTCTTTGCTTCCATCCTGTGTCACCACACGCGGATAACAGTTTACGAAAAACGGCTTTCCTTCCTGGAATTTTACCAGTGAAACCGCCAGCGCTGTCATCAGTTCCCTTGCGGTAAATCCTGCCACAACACCGCTGACGCCTTCCTCGGTCAGCGCTTCGCATAAACGTGTTCCTGTGATGGCATTGACATGTCCCGGATATAAAAATACATCTGCGCTGCCCTTTAATGCCTCGTAAGCCTGCGGCATGGTCTTATTTGCAACCAGTAAAGAATAGTTGTCCAGACCATCTTCTTTTGCCGCTTTTACGGACAGACACCCCGCCGGTGTCGTTGTCTCAAATCCAACGGATAAAAATGTTACCTGCTCTTCCGGATGCTCCTTCGCATATTTTTCAGCATCTGCCGGTGAATATACAATGTGGATTTTTGCGCCCTGTTCTCTGGCTCCCGCAAGGCTCATCTTTGTACCCGGCACGCGCACCAGATCGCCAAACGTACAGATCGTCACGCCTTTTTCCAGTGCCAGATAAATCGCCTCATCAATAAAGCTGACTGGTGTTACACAGACCGGACATCCCGGTCCTGAGATCAATTCCACCTGCTCCGGCAGCAATTTTCGGATACCCAGACGGAAAATTTCATGAGTGTGGGTGCCACACACTTCCATGATCCGCACTTTCGGACCATTGTAATTTTCAATGATCTCACGGGCAGTTTTCTTTTTATTTTCGCTGTTTGTCTCCCCCATTACAGAAATTCCTCCATGAGCTGGTCTGTTTCGTTATCATCCTCATCGGTGATCTTTGCGATTGCCACACCGGCATGAACCATAACGTAATCTCCCGGCTCCAGATCTTCCAGAAGCTGAGAGGAAACTTCTCTTTTTGCACCGCCAGCGTCAATGACAGCCGTTCCATTACTGATTTTTACTACCTTTGCTGATAATCCTACACACATTTATTTTTCCTCCTAAAAATGCAATTATTTGTCATTGCATATATAAATGTTAAATATCTTTTTGTAACCAATGCATTCCGTAAGCTGCCTGTCCGATGGCAATTCCACCATCGTTTGGCGGAATCATACGATGGCGCAACACCTCAAAACCTTCCTTCATCAAGCGTTCTTCTGTCAAATGCAGCAATAATCGGTTCTGAAATACACCACCACTCAAAGCAACCTTATTTCTACCGGAACTTTTTCGTGCTTCTATACAAGCTGCCACAATTTGTTCTGCCAACATCTGATGAAAGAGATAAGCCAATGCTCCACTGTCTGCACCTTGCAATTTTGCTTCTACAATTTTCTGCACCAGTGCTTCCGTATTCAACACACACGATACTTCAGATTCAGATACAGCCTCAGATTCTTCTCCTGTTTTTTGTTCTACAAGATATTTCCGCAATGTATTTAATGCATTTATGATTATTGTATCTGTAAACAAATTCTCTGCATCATTTTCATCTGCTGACTTTGCAATTACATCCGATCCACTGCTCTGTTTTGCGTTTTCTGCCAGTCTGTTTTTCTGCTCAAATGCCTCTGCCGCAAACTGCAATGCCGTAGATGCCTCGCCCTCAAAACTCGACTGCCGTCGGATTCCCAAAATTGCGCTGACCGCATCAAAAACCCGTCCTGCACTGGTTGACATTACTGCATTGATCTTTCGTTCCGCCATTGTAAACTGCACCTTGCTTTCCTGTTCGCTGCAAAGCCCCAGTTTTTCAATGATTTCCCATGCTTTCGCCCGGTCTTTTGTATATCCATAGATCATGGAAACAGCGATACGCCATCCCTCTTTTGCAGAAGCGTCTCCACCAATCTGTAAAAACGGTGTAATGCTGCCAAATCTCGTAAAATCCTGATAATCCGCCAGCAAAATCTCTCCGCCCCAGATCGTACCATCCGTTCCGTACCCGGTTCCGTCAAAGGAAACTCCAATGACCGGCTCCTGACAGTCATTTTCCGTCATGCAGGATAAAATATGTGCATAATGATGCTGCACCTGAAGCATCGGATAGCCAAGACTTTCTGCCGCAACCGTAGAATTGTATTTCGGATGCAGATCACAAACGACTACCTGCGGCTCCACTTCCAATAATGTCTGAAACCGGTGAATCGTCTCCTGCAAAGCTTTTACCGTCCGCAGATCTTCCAGATCTCCCACATATGGAGAGGGATAAAAACGACTGTCCACACCGATGCAAAACGTATTTTTCAACTCACCGCCAACCGCAAGCACCTGCCCTTTCCAGTCCACTGATGTCATAAACGGCAACGGTGCGTAACCTCGGGAACGCCGAATCATATACGGTTCATTTTTATAAAAATCCATGACTGTGTCGTCGGCACGAATCCGAATTTTTCGATTGTGAGATAAAATGGCATCGCACAAATGAGATAACTCTGCGACCGCTTCCTCATCATCCCGACAGATCGGCGCACCGGAAGTATTTCCGCTTGTCATCACCAGTAAATCCGGCATTTTGATTTCATCATCATACTGAAAAATCAATAACTGAACCGGTGCATAAGGAAGCATCACACCAACTTTCGGATTTCCCGGTGCCACAGACGGAGCAAGTCGTGTCTCAGATGCATTTTCCAGTTTTAGTTCTTTATCCAACTGTAGTTGATTTTCTAACGAACCTGTTTTACTACCCGCTTCTATATCTATAACAGGATTCGCATTTCCCAACTCCAGTTGTTTTTCTCCTGTCATTTGCACATCTGGGCGTCTGTCCAGCAGCATGATCGGCTTCTGATGCCCGGTCAGAATCGCTTCCTGCTCTGGTGTCACAATACATTCCCGCTTTACCACAGTTTCATCTTTTGCCATAATCGCAAAAGGTTTCGCCGGACGACGTTTTAACATACGCAAACGACTGACCGCTTCCTCATTTGTTGCATCACAGCACAAATGAAAACCACCGATTCCCTTGATTGCCACGATTCCACCATCGTGAATCACCTGTCGCGTATATGTAATAGCCTCCCTGCCACGCTCGGCTCTGCCGATCAGATACACCTCCGGACCACACTCATTGCAGCACACCGGCTGCGCATCGTAACGCCGCGTCTCCGGATCATAATATTCTTTCGCACAATCCGGGCACATCGGAAACTCCTTCATGCTGGTACGTTCCCGATCGTACGGCAGCGAATCCAGAATTGTCAACCGCGGTCCGCAGCAGGTACAGTTGATAAACGGATGCAAATACCGCCGATCTTTCGGATTGTACATTTCTTCCTTACACTCATCACAGATGGCAATATCTGGAGAAACAAAAATCTCGCCTTTTGTCTTTTCACTCTCGATAATGTCAAAAGCATCAAACTGCGGTGCATCCTCTGCCGAAATATCCTCTGTATTTATTTTTAAAATCGCCGCTCGTTTCGGTGGACGTTCCTCTAAATCTTTCAGAAATCCATCTACCTGATCAGCGGAACCCTGCGCATAAATTTCCACATACGGTCCTTTATTACAGACATTTCCACGAATCCCGTTTGATGTCGCATGGCGGCTCACCGTTGGTCGAAAACCAACCCCCTGAACGATACCGTAAACTCGGATTCGCCGTGTTATTTCACTCATTTCTACTTTCTTCTCCTGTTTGACTTGAAATATTCATATACACTTGGCATTACATTAATGCCGTGCAGAAAATTGTTCGTGTCCGAATGCATGTGTACAACCATATTAATTGTGCATGGGGCACAAGCTCCCGTTACGCCAGTCGACCAGACACTGCAAAATGCACCGTATCCACGAATATCCCCTCAAACTTCGGCGTCATCCGCTCCATACAATGATCCGCATAGATCACATCAAAATCGCCATTTTCCACCAGCTCGATATAATCATCCTCATCCCGCAAATGCAGATCTCCATCCTGCCGAAGTTCGGGCTTCATCATAAACCAGCTTGCCACCGTCACCTGCGCATCCGGCGCTTTTTTCAAAATTTCTTCCCGGATTGTATTTCCGATTACCTGCTGCTGCACAACCAGCACCTTTTTCCCGCTGTAATCCATATCAGAAACCAGTTCATCCACCAACGGATAACCGATCTCATACGGTGTTCCGAAAGTTCTCTCCAGATATTTTGCTGCTTCTAACGCCGCCGGTGCCACCACGATATGTTTTTCCACATTAGATACGGTTTTTACATCATCCAATCCATTTCCCATACCGTAACAAATAGCATTTTTTCCTTCTGCCGCAAAACGCTCCCGGATGCGGTCTGCCGCACGCAGATCACTGATATCCTGCGGTGTCATGCCAAGGATTCCGATATTTCCCGGAACCATTTCTTCTTTTTCCCCGGCAAACACACGAAACAGCTCCAGCCATGCTTTTGCGCTGCCTTTGTCATACAGTTCCATACCATCAGTGTCCACCGTCAAAATCGGCAGATCCACTTTTTTCTCCGTCATACGCTTTAACGCATGATAATCCGTTCCGATGACAGCCGGAACCGGCGTTCCAATGATCGCCGCAAATTTTGCATCCAGCTTTGTCACCGCATCCGCAAGTTTTGCCACCAGACGGTCATCTCTGCCAAGAATCGCATCCATATCGCGAAGCCCTGCGCTGAACAGTGCACTTTTGCTCTCAAACCAGCGCGGCTCATCGAATCCACAGATATTTCCGGTACAGCCGCCGGCATCACAGATTACGATAATTCCGCCAAATTCATATAACACAGACACCGCGCCGGACTGATCCGGTGCAAAAGGTGTCAGATATTTTCTCAGTCCTCTCATTGCTCTATACCTCCGCCAGTGCCTCAAACAGTCTGCGGACACCGGCATAACCGTATGGCTGCCGCTCCCCGTTCCAGAGCACGTTTGGACAGCTTTTATGATAATAACCGGCATCTTTTCCAATGGTGAGATTTACTTCGGAATCTGTTCCATCGTAATACAGCATCGTCGGTTCCAGATTGGAAAATACTTTCGTTTCCGGGCTCAATGCCGCCAGCTGTTTCATATAGACAAAATTTTCACCGGATAACGTTCCGTAAATCTCCGGCACATGGAAACCATAACGTACCAGTGCCAGCGCCAGTTCAAATGGATCTCCGTTCATCCACTCACCCACTGCAAAGGATGCATCCGGATGAAGTTCTTTAAATTTTGCCACCGCAGCTTCTGCTGCTTTCCGCGGTTCCTCATCATCAAATGTGATACCAAGAGCAGCGCCAAAGGCACGATACTGACTGGCAATCTTATCAACCTGATATAATCTGCGCAACTCAATATATGGAATTTTCAACCGATCATGAAAATCCTCTGCTGCAAACCTTGCTTCCGGGTAAAGCACTAAGTTAAAGTTCGCCTCTGACATGGTCTGATATTCTTCATAATCCTTACATCTGGAAATCTCATGAATCGTCTTTACCCCCGCGCCATGAAGTAGATCATACAGCTCACAGTCATCCACCAGCGGGGAGAAAAATCCCAACAGATTCACCACATTTCCTTTTTTCTTCTTCGGCTCAAGCAGGGAATAAATCGACTGACGCACGTGCACCATCGGCGGCTTGCGTCCCTCTCTTGTCAGCGCATACATATAACACGGTTTTACCGGAAGTCCCGCTGCTTCCTCCGCCTTGCGACAGACACGCTCCATATCCGTTCCAAGTAGCGCATCCACGCAGGTGATACAGATCATCACAACGGATGGCTTTTTCTCCAATCCCTCACAGATTTCTGCCACCGCTTTCGGAATTTTTTTCAAATGGCGACCAGTTACAATATCCGTTTCATCCATCAGCAGATAATAAAAACGATCGTGATAAGCCCGCATAGAACTCAAAACTGATGTATTTCGCCCGCAGCATCCCGGTGCCACGATCAGCATAATGGAACCCGGAACCGCCAGTCCCGCACGCTTGACACCAAAGCCCTCCGCTCCCGGCGAGTTAAAAGCCAGCGTCGCCGGAGAACTGTAGATCAAATGCGTATGGGAAATGAACTGCTGCGGAATGTTCTCTTTTCCAAGACGATTCAGTTCTTCCACCGTACAAAAATATGCTTCCTGTCTCATATATTTTCCTCTTCTTTCCATAAATCAGTCCACTCTGTCTTTCAGAATGCCTGCTGCCTTATGCGTTTTCCTCTTCCTTTAATAATAATTCCGCCAGATCAAAGAAACATTTGCTGATCTCGGAATCCGGATCACCCTCGATCACTGTTTTTCCCTGATCTTCCCATCGGATAATTTCATCGCTTCGCGGCACTTCGCCCACGATCGGCACACCGATTTTTTCTGAAAATGCCTGCACCTTTTCCGTCTCATTTTCCACATTTCGATGGTTCAGCACGATACCAAATACACGGGCATAACTGCGATCCTCAAAGTTGCGTACCGCACTGGAAATATTATTTGCTGCGTACAGCGCCATTTTTTCTCCGGAAGTAACGATCAGAACTTTCTCTGCATAACCCTCGCGGATCGGTGCTGCGAAACCGCCACAGACCACGTCACCCAACACATCATACAAAACCACATCCGGCTTGTAATGTTCAAACAGTTCCATATCTTCTAAAAGCTGGAATGTCGCAATGATTCCACGACCTGCACAGCCAAGTCCCGGCGTCGGTCCGCCAGTCTCGATACAAAGAATCCCGCCGTAACCTTCCTTTGAAATCTGCGCCAGCTCATCCGGCTCCTCATCCTCTTCTCTCATGTAATTCATTACCGGGCGAAGCGGCTCTCCCCCAAGTAAATTGATCGTAGAATCTGCTTTCGGATCACAACCGATCTGAATGACACGTTTTCCCATATTTGCAAAAGCGGCTGCCAAGTTGGAAGTCACTGTGGACTTTCCGATACCGCCCTTTCCGTAAATTGCTACCTTTAACATACTTTCCTCCTGATATTCCCTTACACAACTGCAATATTTCACGTATACTCGACTAAAATTTTCCGCATCCTACCACAATTTATGTTTTCTTAGTTATATATTTCACAAATCAAAAAGAACCATCTTCCCGGCAATTCGTCGGAAAAATGGTTCTGTAAATCCAGTCCTCTCAGGTCTCACATCTATCTGATTCAAACAACTAACCTGAATAAAAATACATGTTCCACTGAAATATATGCCAAACTTCACTGCCATTATCCAAAATTGAATGCAAAACTTCATGTACATTCAGCTCAAGTTGAATTTCAGCCAAAACATTATACTTTATAATTTTACGATATGGAACAACTATTCCCGCTCGGATCTTCCTTGCCGTCAGAGTTTTCTTATTTTATTTTGCAGCCAGATCATAGACACATTTTTCATAACCAACTCGTTGCTCTGCCTGCGTACCATAAAGCAATCATTCACGATCGCTTTGCTTTCTGCTTTCCTATTGCGTCTTTTTCACCAAATATTTTACTTTTTAAAATAAATGCATGAATCAGAGACAATATTTTAAATCAGTATATTTATTGTACTTGCTTTTTTACAAATTAGTCAACTATAACCTCCTGATATAAGAAAGTCCCCCTGCTTATTGCTTTTCACAATCATTACAGGAAACTTTTTTAATTTGTTTAAATTGTAACTCCACCGGATACTCCTGAAAATAAACCGGCGACGTGATGCAATCCGATTCCACGATCGTAAACTTTGCATGACTCGCAAAATATTCCGGATATAACTCGTCCGCCTTCATAATACTTTTCGGCGGACAGCGCAAACATTCATAAATTCCTGCCGGCATGCACTTATACTCCGGCAGCTCCTCGCAGTTTTCAAACACTTCCACGTATACAAAATACGTCACCTGTCCATCTTCCACATCTGCCATCATCCCGGAAGGATAATTTGCCGACAGCTGATGCTTCTGCGCCAACTCAAACAGTTCACTCAGCTTTTTATGAAATTCTACCGAAGACAGTCCTTCCTTCATTTCTCTTCTTAAAATATTCCGCTCCGGAATCTCTCTCCTGTAAAATCCTTCACAATCCCGGTATTTTTCCGTATCCTGAATGCCCCGTTCTGCCAGCTGCAAACGTTTCAGACAGCTCTGCAATTCACCGATTTTTTCATAAGCACGAATCTGACCATCCCGAAGTAACCCTTTCAGGTCAAACTCTCCTGTCGGCTCCACATACTGATTCCAGTTTTTCAGCGGAATATCCAGAATCTGCAAAAACTTAATCATATCCACAGCCAGCATCTGCTCATTTTTGTAATAACGGTATCCCGTATCCGGGTCGCAGTATGCCGGTTTCAGGATTCCTATTTTTTCATAATAGCGCAGAGCCTTAATAGAAACCTGCTTCACTCTTGCCACTTCCCCAATTGTCATATACCCGTCCATGTGCGCCTCCATACTTTTTATTTATGTGCTCTCAAAATTCTTTCTTATATACATAAGCCTCTTATAAACTTACAATCGTACCTGCCCATTTTATCTTGTATACATTTCCTTTTTCCTTGACTCTGCCCTTAGGGTAAGGTTTACAATAATTTTATCAAACATAAACATGTTCCGCAAGAAATCATTTTATATCAGACCATCCATTTTCATTTATGCGTATGTCTGCTATAAATAGGTTTTTGCAGATCAGGCAACACATATTTATTCAAATTTATGGAGGTATTTACAATGGCAGTAATGAACAAAACACTGATCATCCACCACATTAACGACATCGACAACATTCCGGCCATGGAGCGCTGGTTCGTACACCACCATTGCCCGGAAGTAATGGCACAGGAACCATGGCTAACACGCTACGTTATGTACCGTGTAATGCCACCGGCAAAAGGCATGGAAACCATGGGATTCTTCAACTATCGTGTCCATGAAAATCTCGGACTTGACGTAGAAGGCAGAAGAAGCCTGCGCGGACTGCTCGGTATGACACCGGAACCGGTTGAAAATGCCATGACCGTTGCAATCGCAAACATCCCGGCTGAACCGACAGAGGATTTCTTCGGTCAGACCATGAATCATGCAGGCAAGACATTTATCCGTTTTGTATACATGATGTCTTATCCGAAGGGTGTTTCCCGTGAAGAAGGCGAAGACTGGTTCTTAAATCATTTTGCACCGGAAGCATGCAAACTGCCGGGACTGCTTCGTTTCTTCTCACACAAAGCATATGACAAACAGTATTCTCCGATTCCGCTGCCGGAAGGTGATGGCACTCCGGAATTCGTAGATGTAAGTGAAGACAACATTTTCTTCCATCGCTGGGATCGTGTATGCGAACTCTGGTTTGAGAACAACTCCGCATGGACAAATGCGTTTATCAACAATCCGCCGGCATGGACTGTTCCATCATGGGCAACACGCGATACCTTCCCATTCGTAGAACCGATGAAAGACTTCGTGTGCACAAGCCTGTTAGAGCGTCCGGATCAGAATATGCTGAAACACTACGACGGATGCATTTTCTAAAATCTAAGACAGGAAATTTTTGCAAGTGCGTGATTTCAAAAATACAGGCGTAGCGGGCTACGCCGAGGCTTTTTAAATTGCACAATTGTGAAAAAAGACAAGTCCTATATGGTAGTTATTTAGAAATCGTTGTACTAGGCTGCTAATTTTTGAAGTACACAATTGTAAAAACAGGCAACCTGTATCTGTTGCTTAGTCAAGCGGATATTCGCAATCCGCTTCGCTACTTGCTCATAACCG
>NZ_JRFU01000102.1 GCF_003122485.1 Eubacterium ramulus | reverse complement strand
AGGATCAGAACGGTGTCATCGACAGCAGTAAATCTCTCTGGTACATCAAAAACGGTAAAATTTCCTACGAAACTGCAGTCATCGACTATGATGATACTTCCTGGATCATTACAAACGGTAAAGTCAATACTTCTGCCAACAATTTTTATAAATTCAATAATACCTGGTATTTTGTGAAAGAAGGCGAGATTCAGACCGATTACACAGATGTTGTAAAAGTCGGAAATGAATGGTGGTATATCAAAAATGGTGTTGTCCCAGCTTCCGGCACAACTGTTGCACAGAATGAAAACGGTTGGTGGTACATCAAAAATGGTAAAGTTGATTTTAACTACAACGGTTTTGCACAAAACGAAGATGGCTGGTGGTATATTCGTGACGGTAAAGTTGATTCTGACAGAAACGATGTGATAAAAGGCACCGTCAACGGTCAGTATGCATGGTGGCATGTACGCAACGGCAAAGTAACCTTCGATAATACAGTTGCCAAAAACCAGAACGGCTGGTGGCGTATTGAAAACGGTAAAGTTAACTTCAATTGTAACTCCGTTGAGAAAAACGAAAACGGCTGGTGGTATATCCGTGGCGGTAAAGTTGATTTTAACTACACCGGTATCGCCAAAAATGTAAATGGTTGGTGGCGCATTGTCGGCGGTAAAGTCGATTTTGGCTGCAACTCCGTAGAAAAGAATGAAAATGGATGGTGGTACATCCGTGGCGGTAAAGTTGATTTTAACTATACCGGTATTGCCAAAAACAGAAATGGTTGGTGGCGCATTGTCGGCGGTAAAGTCGATTTCAACTGCAACTCCGTAGAGAAAAATGAAAATGGATGGTGGGTACTTCGTGGCGGCAAAGTTGATTTCAGCTACAACGATGTCGCTCAAAACAGAAACGGCTGGTGGGTGATCAACGGCGGTAAAGTAAACTTTGGTTTCAACGGCACCTACAAAGTTGGCGTCCGTGACTACTATGTTTCTGGTGGAAAAGTAAATGGCTGCAACTACTATATGCCGCAAAACAGCATCAGCCTTCCAAGTGGCGGATACAATCTTTCTACCGCAAATATCGGTTTGAAAGTTATCAAAGTCAATCAGGCAGTCTGCGGAAACAGCAGTGAGCGTTACACATCTGCCACAGAAAGGGCAGTCCGCAATTTCCAATCCAGACACAAATTATCCGTAACCGGTTATGTGGATCTGACTACCTGGAAAGCAATGGGCTATTCCGAATATGACTGGTACAACCTTGGAACTTACCGCACTCCGATGAAAGTAACATATACCAGCAACCGTCAGGATCGTATCAATGCCATGATCCAGACTGCTATTGATTATAAAAATGCCGGTACTAGCTATAAAGTTGGCTGCTCTGGAACTCCGGGATCTTACGTTGACTGCTCCGGTCTGATTTATCAGTGCCTGTATGCTGCCGGTATTAATCCATCTTCCAATATCGTAGACCATGCACTGGCAATTCATGAATATACCTCTATCAATCTGGCTGCAGATAACAGACTGGGAAGATCTGTTGATACCAATTCTCTCCAGCGTGGAGATCTGGTCTTCTATGGAAGAAATGGTAAAAGCAGTGTCTGCCACGTTGCAATCTATGCCGGAAATGGAATGATCTATGATTCCTGGCCGGGACGCGGTGTTACTTACCGTTCCGTAAATATCGGTGGATATCATGTCGTAAGAGCAAGACGTGTATTCTAACATAATAAATCAACCCCTGTTTCATTTTGTGAGACAGGGGCTTTTAATTTACAAAGATGCGTAGAAATATGCCATACTTTGCACGAAGCATATCTCACACCGGGAACATCGGTTTTTCTTGAATTATTTTCTCATATCCAGATACCGATACCAGTATCCGAACTCTCCCGTTTTCTGCCGTGTCACCTGTTTTGTCCGAAATTCTGGAAATCCGAAAATTCCTGCCAACAACTGTTCCTGATTGGAAAACACCCCCGGAATCCCCAGAAACCACTGTCTTGCTTCCCCTTCCATATATCCAAACAAAAGCATCTGATAATTATAATATCCATGCAGCAAAAAACTGTTGTTTGCCAGATAATGATACTGCTTCGGAAGCACTTTAAAGTCCTGTAACTGAAGCTTTACACCATACACTCCGTCATCCTCATCAAACGGGCAGAACAATGTGTGCGTCGCTGTAAAACGCTCCCATTGGTTTTCCCATGCTGAAAGCAGTTTTCCCATTCCCACAGTAACAGAAATGTTTTTTTCCGAAACCGTCGCGGTCTGCTGAGTTGCTTGTAGTTCTTTCGGCTCTACCGATGTTGCATTTGGCATATCCTCTCTCTCATTTTTGATTCGATCTTCCTTTGACTCCTCATTTTTATTTTCTGAAGAATTCATCTCGTTCTCTGCCTTTGGTTTGCCTTCTGTTAAAACTGATACACTCTCTGCCTTTTGTTTATCTCCTGTTAAAATTGTCGCCTTCTCTGCTTTTGGTTTATTTTCTGTAAAACTCACAATATTCTCTACCTCTTCTAACGTATTTCCTTCAGAAGTCTCCGAATCCTCTGTCTTAGCTTCCCATGGTCTGAAATTTTTCCACCTCGTCTCCTGATCATCCCACTGACTAGCAACAAAGGTATCTTCCCCTGTTACAATATAAATTCCACGGATCTGACTGATCGCATATTCCGTACCATTCACATGATCCGCACTGCATCCAAACACCTTCCCCGCCATATGATCGTGTACTGCCATGGAACCCAGAAACAATCCTTTGGGAAAATCAATATTATCATTCAGAAGATAGACTTCCGTTTTATCCGCTGTAATTCCTTTCAGCTGTATCTGAATCCTGCACTCCTGCTGCCGCACTTCGACCTTGGCAAATCCACAATTTTCCATCTTTTTACCATTTTCATATCGAAACATATACGTTACAAATCTCTGATATCCGGGCACAGTTCTACTCCCTGTACGTCTTTATATAACGTATGAATAAATTTTCTAAAAATTCCTCATAATTTTGTTGACAAATCAGACGCTGCATGCTATATTAATTTCAACAACAATAATCATTATCATTTTTGAAAGGAAAATAAATGTTAAAGCACAGCAAACAACGAGATGCAATCGAACAATTTCTGGCTACCAGATATGATCATCCCACCGCAGAGACTGTTTACATGAATCTCCGGGAAGAATATCCAAAGCTTAGCCTGGCAACTGTTTACCGCAATCTATCGCTGCTTGCCGAACTGGGAAACATTCAGAAAATTCCCACCGGAAACGGACCTGACCGCTTCGACGGCAGACCGGAACCTCACAACCATTTTCTTTGTGATGAATGTGGCAGCATGATAGATTTACAAATGAACAGTATTGATCATGTGGATGAGATCGCCGCCCAGACATTCGACGGTGTGATCAAGGGACATTCCATTTTATTCTACGGCATTTGCCTGGAATGTTTGAAAAAAGAAAAGGAACAAAAATAAAAACAGAACAAACCAGTTGGAGACAGCTGATTTAATAAAAATGATATTAAAACTAATTTCAAGAGAAAGGAAATGAATTATTATGAAAAAATTTGTATGTACAGTATGTGGTTATGTTTACGAAGGCGAGAAAGCTCCGGAAGTCTGTCCAATCTGTAAAGCTCCGGCAGAGAAATTCAAAGAGCAGACCGGCGAGAAAGTATGGGCTGCTGAGCATGTAGTAGGTGTTGCACAGGGCGTCAGCGAGGACATCCTTGCAGACTTAAGAGCAAACTTCGAAGGCGAGTGCTCTGAGGTTGGTATGTATCTGGCAATGGCCAGAGTTGCTCACAGAGAAGGTTATCCGGAAATTGGTTTATACTGGGAGAAAGCAGCTTACGAAGAAGCTGAGCATGCTGCTAAATTCGCTGAGTTACTTGGTGAAGTTGTAACAGACAGCACAAAGAAAAACCTTGAGATGCGTGTAGATGCTGAGCACGGCGCAACAGAAGGAAAATTTGACCTTGCAAAACGTGCAAAAGCTGCAAACCTTGATGCAATCCATGATACCGTTCATGAGATGGCTAGAGACGAGGCGCGTCACGGAAAAGCATTCGAAGGATTACTTAAGAGATACTTTGGCTAAGCTACAAGCCGAGTAAGATAAAAAAGGAATCAGGCTGGGAGGGAATTTATTCACTCTCCAGCCTGATTCCTTTTTTAGATGTATTGGGCGACAGCCCAACATGAATAGCCCGTAAGGGCTATGAATGGCTCGGCGCAGCCTCAACGGCGCCAGCCGTCCATGAGGAAGTAGCGTCAGCGAATTCCGAATGGCGCATGGCTTGTATACGTATATTAGCGGCAAGGGAATTTATTCACTCTCCAGCCTGATTCCTTTTTTAGATGTTAAAATATTTTAAAGCGGCGGTCAACTCTCATTTTTATTTCTTCACCGCCGTTTTAATTTTGGGCAAGACCATTGAAATTAAAGTTTACTTTTCCACCCCAAAATCACATTCATTACATATACTATTTTCTACTACTCACCAAAACTCTCTTTTAAAAAAGACCAAACGGTATTTCTACCATTCAGTCTTTTTTTCCGAATAAAAATTTTTCCTATGATTGCACACTTTTTAGTTGAATTCCATCTCTACTTCCACATCATTCCCCACAGAAGTCACCTTCGCATAACTTCCACAGATCAGCGGCATCGCCGGTGGAATATGTCCGATATCCAGATCCATAATGATCGGCACGTTATATTTTCCAAGAATTCCTGTCACAGCCTCATACTGATCCAAACCTAAGAATTCCTCTCCATTACAATATGGGCGGCCAATCAAAAAGCCTTTAACATGTCCGAACCATCCTGCCTGTTCCATTTGCCACAGTGCACGGCGGATTCCCATAACATTCAGATCACAGGCTTCAATAAACCAGATGATTCCGTCCTCTTTGTAACGCTCTGTAAATTCCTGTACTTTATCGTACTTCGTACCAAGGAGCAATGTCAATACATCCAGGCAGCCGCCAACCAGACGACCTTCCATTTTGATGTCTGTATCCGGCACTTTTTTACGGATACATGGCTCTGTCACATTATAAGGTACTAATGGATTTTCTTCATCCTTTAATCCTTCTTTTTCATATAGATCATAGCCTTCGATGGTCAACTTTTCTCCTGTCAATACATCAAATGCATCCTGAATCGCCGGATGCCATGGCTCCATACCAAAAGCTGCCGCGCACGGTCCGTAAATAGATGCCACATCACAAAGTGTGGTCAACAGAAACGTCATATTTGTATTGTCGGAATAACCAAGATACCATTTCGGTTTTGCCTCTTTGATTTTTTCAAAGTCTACATATGGCAAATCTTCACACATCAGTTCTCCACCACCGCAGGAAATCAGAACGTCACTGGTATCATTGCAGTAATATTCCATCAACTCCTGTCCGCATTTTTCCGGCGTATTACTGATGCCGATACCGCATCCTTCATAGCAATTTGGGCCCAGTTCTGTGCGGTAACCCATTTTTTCAAACTTATCCAATGCATGTCCAAAAGCTGTTTTGTACGGTTCAATGTTGCAGCCAAAGGATGGTGCCACAAAGCCGATACAGCCATTCTTTTTTAAAAATTCCGGATATCTCATAAGATTCTTCTCCTGTTTAAACTTCATTTATTTTACTAAGATTTTTGTCTAATTGTAATTCTGTCTAATAACAAAATTTTTACCAGATAAGATTATTATAACCGATAATAAAAAATGCCGCCAGTCTAAAAGACCAACGACATTTTCTTATATTATTTCAGTAGGCTGAATGTTTCTATTTCTGAACGAACCTTCCAAAAATATCACATTCATAAAATACATGCTTTACTCCAGCTCAAACGCACCCGTATACAGCTGATAATATTTTCCTTTTTCTTCAATCAGCTTATCGTGACTGCCTCGCTCAATGATATGTCCCTGCTCAAGAACCATGATAACGTCAGAGTTCTGTACCGTAGACAGTCTGTGAGCGATAACAAATACCGTACGACCTTTCATCAGAGCATCCATACCACGCTGTACGATGGCTTCTGTTCGCGTATCGATGGAAGAAGTTGCCTCATCCAGAATCATAACAGGCGGATCTGCAACTGCCGCACGGGCAATGGAAATCAGCTGTCTCTGTCCCTGGGACAGACCGCTTCCGTCACCGGAAAGCACAGTATCATAGCCGTTTGGCAGCATGCGGATAAATCCGTCTGCATTTGCCAGTTTTGCTGCTGCGATACACTCTTCATCTGTTGCATCCAGTTTACCATAACGGATGTTCTCCATTACCGTTCCGGTAAACAGGTTGACATCCTGAAGAACCACGCCAAGAGAACGACGCAGGTCTGCTTTCTTGATACGTCCGATATCCAGTCCGTCATAAGTGATCGTACCTTTCTGAATATCATAGAAACGGTTGATCAGGTTTGTAATAGTGGTTTTACCTGCTCCGGTTGCACCCACGAAAGCAACTTTCTGTCCCGGTTCCGCATACAGTGTAATATCATGTAAAACCGTTTTCTCCGGAACATAGCCGAAATCTACATCGTGGAATTCCACATGTCCAAGCATCTCTACCAGCTCTGTGCTGCCGTCTGCCTGTGGCACTTTCCATGCCCAGTGACCGGTACGCTGTGTACACTCTGTCAAAACATCACCGTTTTTCTCTGCACGAACCAGAGTGATGTTTCCATCATCTTCTTCCACTTCTTCATCCAGAAGTTCAAAGATACGCTCTGCACCGGCAATCGCCATAACAACGAAGTTTAACTGCTGGGAAACCTGACTGATCGGGTTTACAAAACTTCTTGATAACTGCAGGAAAGATGCGATAGCACCAAGTGTCAGTACGCTGACGCCTGTCAGACTGATATTTGTCACGCCGCTGATACCAAGCGCACCACCAACGATAGCTACAACAACGTAAAGGATAAATCCAATGTTGTTCAGGATCGGCATCAGAATATTTGCATAAGAGTTCGCTTTTGTTGCATTCACACACAGCTCACCGTTTTTCACATCAAATCCTGCTTTTGCCTGCTCCTCATGGCAGAATACTTTAACAACTTTCTGTCCGTTGATCATTTCCTCAACATAACCGTTGACATCACCCAGAGAAACCTGCTGCTTGATAAAGTATTTTCCGCTTCGTCCTGCCACAGAACCGATGACTTTCAGAATGATAAATACGAAAGCGATAACGATCAGTGTCAGCCAGAAACTGATACTCAACATGGAGATAAATACAACCACGATGGTCATTACAGAGTTCAGTAACTGTGGAATACTCTGAGAGATCATCTGACGCAGGGTATCGGTATCATTGGTATAGTGACTCATGATATCACCATGAGAGTGTGTATCAAAATATCGGATCGGCAGTTTCTGCATGTGTGAGAACATCTCATCACGGATTTTTTTCAAAATGCCCTGTCCGATGACAACCATAAAACGGTTGTACAGATAAGACGCAATAACACCGGCAAACAGAATGATCGCTACTTTGATCAGATAATGAAGCAACCCTGAAAAATCTGCCTGAGACTGTGTCAGCAGCGGTGTAATATAATTATCGATCAATCCCTGAATAAACAGTGCTGAATATGCAACAGTTCCGGAAGAAATCGCGATGCAGATAATTACAAAAATAAAACGGACCTTATATGCACCCAGATAACCAAGTAAACGTTTTACGGTTCCTTTTGTATCTTTCGCTGCAGACATATGTTTTTTATTGTCTTTACTGCTCATCGTCATCTCCTCCTTTCACCTGTGATTCATATACTTCACGATAAATATCGCTGCTCTTTAATAATTCATCATGTGTGCCGTAAGCACTGATTTTTCCATCATCCATAACAATGATATGATCTGCATCCTGAACAGAAGAAATACGCTGTGCAATGATGATCTTGGTGGTATCCGGAATCTCCTCCAGAAAAGCCTTACGGATCAGTGCATCTGTCTTGGTATCTACCGCACTGGTAGAGTCATCCAGGATCAGAATCTTCGGTTTCTTCAGTAATGCACGGGCGATACACAGACGCTGTTTCTGTCCACCGGAAACGTTATTTCCCCCCTGCTCGATATAAGTATCATATTTATGCGAGAAAGTCTGGACAAAATCATCTGCCTGAGCCAGTTCACATGCATGGATCAGTTCTTCATCTGTCGCTTTCTCATTACCCCAGCGCAGGTTCTCCTTAATAGTACCGGAGAATAACACGTTTTTCTGAAGTACCATCGCTACAGAATCACGCAGCGTCTCAAGGTCATAATCACGAACATCCACGCCACCGACTTTGACATCACCACCGGTAACGTCATACAGTCGCGGGATCAACTGAACCAGACTGGATTTTGCAGAGCCGGTTCCACCGATGATACCGATGGTCTCACCGGAATTAATTTTCAGATTAATGTTATCCAATACCGGTTTGTCTGCTTTCTTCGCATAGTAAAATTCTACATTTTCAAATTCGATAGAACCGTCAGCAACCTCGGTTACTGGATTCTTTTTGTTCTGAATATCGCTTTCCTCTGTTAAAATCTCAACGATACGCTCTGCAGAAGATCGCGCAATGATGATCATAACGAATACCATGGAGATCATCATCAGACACATCAGGATCTGTAACGCATAAGTGAACAGACTCATCAGCTCACCGGTTGTCAGACCACCGGCTACGCCTTTTACGTTACCGCTGACAATGATCGCTTTTGCTCCGATCCATGCAACTGCCAGCAGGCAGACATTAATGGCAGACATCATCGCAGGTGAGTTAAATGCAAGCAATTTCTCTGCTTTTGCAAAGTCTTTATAGATTTTCTGAGAGATTTTTCCAAATTTCTCATCCTCATATTCCTCACGGATAAAGGATTTTACAACTCTGACACCATGCAGGTTCTCCTGTACGACTTCATTCAGACGGTCATATGTGTTGAACACACGCTCAAAATACGGATGTACATACTGAGCCAGCCAGATCAGAATAAATCCAAGCACCGGAATGGTTGCAAGGAAAATCAGAGAGATTTTCACATTGATACTAAAGGACATTACCATTGCAAAGATGATCATGATCGGTGCACGGACTGCCACACGGATCAGCATCTGATAGGCATTCTGTACGTTGGTCACATCTGTGGTCAGACGTGTTACAATACTTGCCGTTGAGAACTTATCAATATTGGAAAAAGAGAAGTTCTGAATCCGGTAGTACATATCCTTTCTTAAATTTTGGGACAGACCGCAGGATGCGATCGATGCCTGATGTCCCGCCAGCGTACCAAACGCCAGTGAAATCATTGCCAGTACAAGAAGTAAGATACCATATTTCCAGATGACCGACATGCTGCCGGCTTCAATTCCTTTGTCGATCAAACTCGCCATAACAAATGGGATCAGTACTTCCATGATAACTTCTACGGTTACAAAAATCGGAGTAAGAATACTCGCCTTTTTATATTCCCGCAACGATTCCATTAACTTTTTTACAAGTTTCACGATTTGCTTTCCTCCTGTTTTTTAATTATTTATATCCAACAATTTTTCCTGATCACGATGCCTCTTATTTCATCGTGCTGTTGCCTCTTTCATATTTTTCTGCATGCGGTGCATGTAGTCAAAAAACTGTTTCATCTCCTGCTCAGTAAAACCTTTTGACAGGATCTTTTCCACCTCGGTGAAATCCTCCACCATGAGTTTATTCACTTCTCTTGCCCGATCGGTTAAAACCAGCTTTTTCAGACGCGCATCCCACGGCACGCTCTGCCGCTCGATCAGTCCTTTTTCCACCATCAGGTTTACCACCTTGGAAGCCGTTGACCGGGTGATCTCGAAACAGCTTTCCAGATCTTTCTGAAATACATCCTCGTTATTATCTGTCTTATCTGAAATATATCCAATAATCCATGCATTTGCGCCTGTCACACTGTCTATTTTCTTCTTGTTCGGTGCATTCTCGATCCACCGATGGATCTGGTGCGACAGGATCCTTACATCGTTGCCGATGTGATCTTTTTGCATATCACGCCTCCTTCCCAAAACATTGTTTATTATAAGGCAAAAAATGTTTGCTGTCAAACAGTTTGACAGCAAACATTTCTATCTTTTTTGAAAATTTTTGTTCAATTTGCTATATTTTATTTTCCTGCTACAAGCCGCTTTGCTTTTTCCAGATCCTCCCTGTGCACACGGATAGAATATTGATACAGTTCCTTTGTATCTACATCAGTCGTCACTCCATGTCCATAGAAACGTCGTACTCCTGTGCTCTCATCCGTGCCTGTTGTATGTGTTTTATACCGAATCTTATAATCAGAAAGTATATCACAGATACGATTGTACTCTGTCACATCTGTCCCCTCATAAATTGTTTCCCCGTTAAATACTGTGATCATACATTTCTCCTTCTCCCTGATAGAAGAAAACCCCCGCTTATTGCTTCACGCAATTAGAACAGGGATTTTCTTAATTGGATTAAAAAATAATATCCGATTTGTTTTTCAGTAAAACAATTCCTGAAATCATGACCAGCAGTCCAATAATCATGGCACACACGCCGGCGATAATCCCCAGTATTCCGGAGTGTTTCATTTTAAAATAAATTTTCTCCATCTCTTTGTCTCTCCTCATAAAATCACAAATCTGTTATGCTTATTATTTTACCATTATTCTGTCCTTATTCCCATAGTTTTTTCTAACCGAAACATAAATTTTTCATAAAAACAATTTTCCATCACACTTCTCATTTGACCTGCATTACTTCCTGTATTGTATGATTCAGGAATCGCTGTACGAAAAAAAGCGACTGACCCGTACCTGACGAATCAATCGCATTTTTTTAAATGGATTTTGGATCCCGCTATGTTTAAAGAAAGACTATCTCTGAGAACGTCCGATCTCAAGACCTTTCTCGAAAGCTTCTTTGTTCAGCGGAAGTAATTTTGCTTTTTTAGCAAGTTTATGCTCGATTGTTCCCCATACAACTTCCGGAGATACAACCTCTGTATAACCAACGTATACACCAAGCATGATTACGTTTAATACTTTTGCATTTCCCATTTCCAGAGCCATCTCTGTAACCGGAGCTTTTACCACTTTGATATCAGTTCTGTCGATATCCTCTTCCGGTACGATAGAGCTGTTGATGAAAAGTGTACCACCCTGTTTCAGAGTCGGGAGGAATTTCTGCAGGGACGGACCGTTCATAACGATCAGATCGTCCATAACATCACCCAGAGGTGCACCTACCATCTCGTCGGAGATTACAACGAAACAGTTCGCTGTACCACCACGCTGCTCAGCGCCGTAGGACGGGAAGAAAGTAACGTTTTTATCTGTAGAATCACAGGTTGCAGATGCAAGGAATTTACCAAGAGTCATGACACCCTGTCCGCCGAATCCGGCAACACATAAATTTGTTTCCATATTGTCTTCCTCCTATTTATCTCTGATTACGCCCAGCGGATATTCCGGAAGCATTTTCTGCTCGATGAAATCCAATGCGTCTAACGGCTCAAGTCCCCAGTTTGTCGGGCAGCTTGTTACGATCTCTACCATAGAGAAACCTTTTCCGTCGATCTGATTCTGGAACGCTTTTTTGATTGCATTTTTGGTTTTGATAACATTCTGCGGAGTATTGCAGCTTGTTCTTACCAGATAAGCCGGAGCTGTAAGTTTGTCTAAAATCTCACACATATGCATCGGGTAACCATGCTCTTCCGGGATACGTCCTTTCGGAGCTGTGGAAGCTTTCATACCAACCAGAGTAGTAGGAGCCATCTGTCCACCTGTCATACCGTAAATACCATTGTTGATGAAGATAACAGTGATGTTCTCACCACGGTTTGCTGCAGAAACAGACTCTGCAAGACCGATGGAAGCGAAGTCACCATCACCCTGATATGTGAAGTACAGGCTGTCCGGATTGCTTCTCTTCATACCTGTTGCTACTGCACAGGCACGACCATGCGGTGCTGTAATTGTATCATATGCGATATAATCCATGTGAAGACCGCAGCATCCGATACCGGTAACCATAACTGCTTTCTCTACCAGGTTCATCTCTTCCAGAGCTTCACCGATTAATTTTACAACCGTGCTGTGCATACAGCCCGGGCAGAATCCGGATACTTTATCTTCCTGAATTGTTTTTGTTCTTGAATAAACTAATTCCATGTTCCGTATCCTCCTTATTATCCTAAAATCTTTTTAACAGCCTCGATCACTGCCTCACGGCTCATGATGTTACCACCGGAGCACAGGCATGTCTCGATAGCGCAACGACCTTTAACACCCATCTCTACGTCCTCGATGAACTGTGCCGGGATAGACATCTCTACATCAAGAACTGCTTTACAGATATCGTAGTTGATCTTGTCATAAGAAGCATATGGGAACGGGCTAACTGTAATAGGACGGATCAGACCGATCTTGTATCCTTCTTTACGAAGCATATCTACAACAGATTTGCAGATACGGGCGGAGATACCATAAGCTGTAAGAACAAGCTCAGCATCCTCTACCTGATACTCTTCTACCATTACATCTTTTTCCCAGCTGTCATACATTTCAGAAGCTCTCTCGTTCCACTCCTGCATTTTCTTTGTATCCCACTGACCTGGCTGGATCCATGAACGGTTTGCATAGTCAAGCTCATGACCGATACAAGCCCATTTCTTTTTGCCTTCTTTGATTGCAGCAATCTCTTCCTCTGTCTTCATCTCAGGAAGTTCAACCGGCTCCATCATAGTACCGATTACACCGTCTGCAAGAAGAAGAACCGGGTTCATGTCACGATCTGCATAATCAAATGCTGCATATGTAAGGTCAACTGCCTCCTGTACAGTAGACGGAGCCAGAACCATCATACGGAAACCACCGTTACCGGAAGCTTTTGTAGCCTGGAAATAATCCTGCTGTGCCGGCTGGATAGCACCTACACCTGGGCCTCCTCTGGAGATGTTTGCGTACACAATTGGAACACGTGCTGCTGCACAATAGGAAATTCCCTCGCTCTTTAATGCGATTCCCGGGCTGGAAGAAGATGTCATAGATCTTGTTCCTGCTGCTGCTGCTCCGTATACCATGTTTACAGATGCAACCTCAGACTCACCCTGTACAAAGTTACCGCCTACTTCCGGAAGTCTTCTTGCAAAATACTCCGGGATCTCGTTCTGCGGTGTGATAGGATATCCGGCGAAAAATCTACAGCCGGCTCTTACTGCTGCTTCAGCGATAGCCTCACAGCCTTTCATTAATACTCTTGCCATAATCTTTCTACCTCCTTATTTGTAGATCTCTATCGCACCATCCGGACAGATACGTCCGCACATACAACAGGCGATACAAGCATCCATGTTTGTCGGTACTACATACTCGTAACCTTTAGAGTTTACATCATGTCCGATTTCCAGTACGTTCTTTGGACAGAATTTGATGCAGTAACCACAGCTTTTACAGCGTTCTGATTTAACCACGATTTTTGCCATCGATTAAATCCTCCTCTCAAGATAATAAATACTTGTTAAAAAAATTATTTTTTAAACACCAATATTCAGCGGTGTTTGAAAGCTTTTTTTCGGAATTCTCAGCCCCTACCCGGAACCGGCTGACCGTTTGGAAGGTCATTCTGCAACCACGGATAAGTCAAATACAGTTCCACCGGAAATACCGGCACGTCTGAAGAATCTTTTACTTCCTCATACAGATCTTCTCTGACACATGCAAAATCCACCGCAATATACGGGGTCACCATCTCAGACATCTTTCGACTGCCCTCGATAAATTCTTTTGCCGTTGTGGTAATTCCATTGTTCGGATTGTTTACCATGTGAAGTTTGCCAAGCTGAATATGGGAAACACCAAGGATCTGTCCCAGTGTACCATCGATATGGTCAATATCATTTGACCACGGACGATACGCATTCAGTACATAATATACAATGGTATTGTCTTTGTTCAGCTTCGGTGCATAACCGCCAATGGCACGCGCTCCGATGTGATCTCCACCGACATCCATAACCACGTAACAGTCTTCATCCTTTAACAGACGATTGACACCGCCGACAACGGTCGGCGCATCCATGAACTGTTTTTCATGGTGACAGATAATTCCCATTTCTTCCATCTGTACTTCTACATCTCTGGAGCGAAACAGCGGTTTCGTCATATCCATGTCAAAGAAATGTACCGGCTTATCCTGAAGCTGCACCAGCCACTTTGCGAAATTAATGGAAATCTCGCTTTTTCCGCTTCCGGCTTCGCCGACAAATACAAAATTAATGTTGTCTCCAATGAGCTTTTTTAATTTCTCCTGCATCTTTGCAGCTTCCTCCGTTCCATTTCCTAATCGGAAATTTTCTCACTGGAGACATTCTACTACAATTTTTGCGGTTAGTCACGACTTTTTTGCAAAAAATATGAAATATTATGCATCTTGCACGATTTTAGATTTTGTAAAAATGCATTTGCGTCCCATTCTGTTATGTAATCTGCACAGATGAATGATGGTTTTGCCAATAAAAAAATTGCCCACAGATATCAACATTTTCAAACCTGATATCTGTGGGAGATTTTTCTCATCTGTATAACTTTATTTTTCGATCTCTTATTCAACATTCAAGAATGCCTCGGCATTCTCGTTGCGAGGTGCGCGTCATGCAATTGCATGACGTACTTCAACTGCGTACCTCTGCAAGTCTACACTCCGTTTCGGTCGGCGCAAAACCATTGTCCACCGGACAATGTGCGCCTGCCGGAGGCTATATCATATGATGTCCTTCATTCTATCGAAAAAATGATTACCTCTGCAATCGTAACCACTGCTATAATCACCATGAGCCAGACAGCAAAACCTAATAGATGCCAGCCTGTTTTTTTATTCTTCAGCAATGGTAAGACATCCTGTATGTTTCCGACATCAACCCATAGCAGCATAAAGGTGCCACAAATGATAATAATCCCAATCCATAGTACGGATGGCACTCCTACTATCCGGAAAACAATTTCTGCATTCACCCAAATCCCAAGCACGTATAAAAAACCTAGCAGAACTGCTTCTAACACCATTTGATCTGACCGCGATACCAGATTCTGAATCTTGCCCCTCAGTCCCCCGCCATAATCTTCATCTTCATAATACCATTCATCCTCTATATCCAAATCATCTTTCTCATTCAATTCCGGCGTTTTATCTGTAATCCTCCGCACACAGGTATCCTGATCGAAATCCACAAAACAAAAGCCGTTATTCTTGTTTTTGAACAATTCAAAAACCGCATTCGCTGTCTCATCATTCTCAAACATGAAATATCGATACTGTCCACGATCGTTTTTTTCTG
Source organism: Eubacterium ramulus (assembly GCF_003122485.1). Classification (GTDB taxonomy): domain Bacteria; phylum Bacillota; class Clostridia; order Lachnospirales; family Lachnospiraceae; genus Eubacterium_I; species Eubacterium_I ramulus_A. Next base: position 1,578 of record NZ_JRFU01000102.1, on the reverse strand, counting down.
CTCTGACAATACATACATCATCTCCTGATTCCATTTCCATCCGTTCTTCACTTTCTTCATCTTCCGGAATCAGAATCAGGTATCGATTTTGATCGTATTCTACCCAATCCAGAATAGCACAACGTACCTCCATACTATACGTGCCATCTTCTTTTTCCAATTTCAGTGCAGAACATACCGGTCTCCAGTCATCTTCGAGCAAGTCATCCTCTGATTTTTCTATATCTGCAAGATTATTTATGAGCTCCTCCAGATGAAATTCTTCTCTCATCCATTTCAGAATTTCATCTTCTTTTTCATAACACTGCTCAATCCCTTTTGCTTCCAATAATTTCCGGATAAATGCTTTCTCAGAGTCATAGCCGGATTTGTAGACTGCCTGCAGACGCCCCATCCGCATTCGCATTGCCCCTGGCAGTTGCGTTTCCTCTAAATATACCAGTGTCTGAGATTTGCCCAGATCCCTCGCATATTTAATTTCATCCTTACAATTCAATGAATTTATGTAATTTGCGGAAATCATTGCCAGAAAAATTTCACATTTTTCAATATGTTCTGCTATATTTTCATCCCATTCTGTTCCCGGATCAATACCCTCATCGTACCATACACGATATCGCTTTCCCTGCAACAGTCGTATGATCTTAATCACTTCCGGCCGATCTATATGTGAATAACTGATAAAAATATACGGTTGATCTCCCTCATACGGATCTTCTAAAATACCTGCTTTCCGCATCTTTCGTAACTCTCCTTGATAATAATAAAGTGATTTCCTCCAGATCAAACATTATCTGATCTCATAAGTATCTTCAAAATCCCGCTGCGAAATCACATAGATATTATTCTTGTCTGTAACATTGATATATCCGCCGGCATCCACCCTCATACATTCCTCGCCCCACTGGCGCAGCGTAATTGCCTCCGGAAGTCGTAAAAATGTCTGACTGACACCAACTGGTACATAGTATCCCGGATGTTCCTGATCCTGCCGGTATTTTTGCCAGAAAACGGTATCTGTAATGATCCATTCATTCTTATTTCCATGCTCATCAACAAGAACACTTCCGTCTTTTCCGATCTTGGTTGCGATCCAGTCGTTTTCACCGGTTTCGGCATCCTGTCCTACTTCGGCTTCTTTTTCCATAATGAGATCACCATCGGCAGCGACACTCCAGGAAATCACTTTTTCGCCAGGTGTTCCCTTCCTTGCCATAATACGCGTCCATTTTTTCGCAATAATCAGGTTGGCACCTTCCTTTGCCAGCTTTTTCACATAAGCTGAAATATTCTCAATTTTTTTATAATGCACCTGTTTTTTCTCTGTCTGTTCCATCCTGCTTCTCCTGTTCTGAAAAAGTTCTTTTTTCCTTTTTCTGATTATAATATGTTATGCTCCCTGTGTCATTTCAAACATGTATGTTTGTTTATACTTATTAAATCATTTCGGATGATTTTCAGCATTGACAAAAAAATTTGATTCTGAAACCTGAATATTCATTATTTGAAACCACAGTTTTATCTGTTCATTTTCAAGTCGAACGCACGTGAGACTTGGTGCGTGATTCTGGTCAGCGC
>NZ_JRFU01000101.1 GCF_003122485.1 Eubacterium ramulus | reverse complement strand
TACTCACCACTTGCAGAAGTGGGAGTCTCAACTCAGACTGAGATGAACACCCCATTTACCTGTGAAGCCATTTTCAGTGACATTGACGGAACCTTTTTAACCTCCGAACATCATGTTTCCCCAAAAACACAGGAAGTCATCCGTTCAGCGATACAACACGGCATCCAATTTTCCCTGATTTCCGCCCGAAATTCGCTCTGCCTTCAGCCGATTCTCGACCGGATTCATCTCTCCTGCAATATCATCGGATGTAACGGCGCACTGATTATGAATGAAAATCACAAAACAGATTGCAACAGAACACACTCTGGCATTCGGTGATAATTACAACGATGTGGAAATGTTACATACCGCCGGTCGTGGAATCCTCATGGGAAATGCCCCGGAAGACATAAAAGAAAAAGGCTTCGCTCTCACAAAAGACAACGACCACGATGGTATTGCAGTTTACCTTCACAGTATTTTTCCATTTTGATTTTCCCGTAACACACAAAAAAGAGGCAGTGGTATGATCACTGCTCCTCTTTTTCTTCCATTATCAGAATGTACTCATACTTCGGAATAAAATTACTCTTATCGTACTGTTTATAATACTGTGTAAAGATTCGATCCATAACTTTTGGAATCTTTGTCTCATCTGCCTCAAACAAAATGATCAGATACTGCATGGAACTGTAGCGGGTACAAATATCCACTTTTCGGATTGTCTGCCGAATCGCTTGTTCCATACTCTCAAGCGCCCGCTCAATATTTTCGATATACATCACATAATCCGGTGTCGTATCCATCGTAACCATCACCAGATAGCAGTGATATTTGTAACGCTCACCTAAATGATTCATATATTCATAAATTTTCGCAAATTCACGGTAATCCAGATCCAGTGCACCGGTATAATTGCCGCTCTCCCGCAATGCTTTTATAATCATTGCCAGATCTCTTCCTGTTCCCTGATCCGTCTTCTGCTCCTGCTCCATCTGCTGATAGAAGAAGAAATCACCTTTACCATTCTGTTTTACATAATACAATGCCTTATCCGCCTTGGTGTAGCACTCCTCAAAAGATGCTCCCTTTGTCGTTTCACAGATTCCAGCAGAAATTGACGCGTGGCGGATCTCCATATCTTCCTCTTTCTGTTCCTCAAATTTTTGCAGAATACTACGGACAATTTCCGAAATCTTTTCCTTCGAAACATTCGGAACAAACATCAGAAATTCATCCCCACCCAGACGGCAGACCACAGAATGCTGTGCAAATTCTAACAACAGCGAACCAAGCAATTTCAGTGCTCGGTCACCGGCTTTGTGTCCATAGATATCATTGATTTTTTTCAGATTATCCATATCCAGGAAAACAAGATATCCATCGTCCTGCTGCATAAACTGCGCTGCCAGTTTTTCTCCACGATTCCGCATTGGAAGACCCGTTAAGAAGTCAAAGCCCTCACTGTCCTCCTGCGTCCGCATGGTAGTCATAACATTGGAAATAAATTTTTCAATTTCACTCTCCACTGCCGGCAGGGCATATTCATCCTCGATTCCTTTATAATCCGCATTAATCACCAGCCGGTTTTCATCCAGAAGTTTCAAAAACACATCTGCAATCTCCGGATCAAACTGTGTTCCACGGTTATTCAAAATCTCATTATAAATAACCGCTGTTCCCAGCGGATTTCGATAAATTCTACGGGACTGCATCGCATCATAACTATCTGCCACCGCAATGATCCTTGCATGGATTGGGATTTCCTCCCCTTTTAATCCATCCGGATACCCGGTGCCATCATACCGTTCATGATGGCTTCGTGCCACCTCTGTCACATGATCGATCAATCTGATATTTTTCAGAATTTCCGCCCCGATCACAGTATGCTCTTTGATAACCGCATATTCTTCTTCTGTCAGCTTCGTTGGCTTATTCAAAATCGTATCCGGAATACCAATTTTACCAATATCATGCAGATGTGCCGCATTCCGCAAATTTGAAATATCCTTTTGACTCCAGCCAAGTTCCTTTGCGATCAGAACCGCATACTCAGCCACCCGGTGAGAATGCCCTCTGGTATATTCGTCCTTCGCCTCGATCGTGGTAGACAAGGTCTGCATCATTTGCAGAGACATGGTTTCCATCTGCTTTCTGCGCTTTCTCATTTCCTGCCGCTGTCGGCGACTTTCCATCTTCTGTAAATTTCGGATTGTTCTGACCAAACTGAAAAACAGCAGCACGATCATACCGATTCCCATAAAAATACCGGAAATAGAAATTACAAAATACGCAGATATGGATTCCACCACAACCGAAACGACCGCAATCAGCAAGCCCACCACCATAAATCTGTTTTGTGTAATATAGCCGTGGTACATATCATAAAATACTGTACCAAGAATCAATACTAACGTAACTGCCAGAATCACATGTGCAATCGGAAGTGTCTCTATATAATCCTTCGCACCGCTCAGATGCAAAATCGTACATACTGCAAAATTAACTATGGCAGCCGCCTCTGCAATCCAGAACAGTTTCTGGTGACGACCACTTTGCATACTGTCTATGTAATAAATAATCGGCAACGGTCCAAGCATGATCATAACAAAACACAGCGTTGCTAACACCGTTGCATTTGGTACCAGAACCTGACGAAGTTTTGATTCTCCAACCATCCAGCCTGCTGCCATGATCATACACCAGCCAAGATATTCCATATCAAACTTCGTACGATATACCACCCCCAGCGCAATACTGAAAATGACAGTAACAATGCCTGCAAACAGGATGAAAAACGCGATCACCGTCTCCAGTCCGTGTTCAGCAAAAATATATTCCCATATTTCTGCCTTATCTCCACAGTAAACCTCATTTACCACACCGGAATATTTTGCTGTATTTGTCTTTAACTCAATCCGGACTTCTTTTCCTACGTCAGCTTCCGTGGTCGGGCAGAACACATAACGACTGGCAGAATTCTTGCCTGCTAATCTCGTATCTGACGTGTCATATTCAGCCCGCAATACGCCATCAACGTAAAATCGGACTTCCTGCAGTGAGGAACGGATCGCCAATGCTTTTTCGTCATAATCTTCTGGCAATTGCGTTACCAGAACCATCGTCTCTTTCGCCGACAGTTCATATCTGCCCGGAACTTCGATCTGCTCCCGGCTTCCGTCTGATTTTTCCCAGACAAACGTGCCCTGATAAAGAATATTTTGCTCAATCGTCTTTTTATCCCGCTCATTTGTTCCAAAAATCTGCAACACAACAAACCAGCATAAAACAGCTGCCATCAATATGTAAAACAGAATTCTTTTTTTCCTGTTAATCATATAATTCTCTTTTGCCAAGACTCAAATCTCCCATTTTTATCTCATAACATGCATATATTACAGGTTTTTCTTTGCTACAATCTGTAAATAATCTCGCAATCCTTACTGTAAAATACACGCATCATCTGTTCTTCCGGATATCTCTTTTACTCAAATTTAATTCTGTTTCACTAACAACACGATATTTTCTGCATGCTTTGTAAACGGAAACATATCATACGGATACGCCCCCATTGCTTTATAACTATGTTTTGTCAAATATTTCAAATCCCGCGCCTGCGTCTGCGGATCACAGGAAATATACACAATTTTCTGCGGTGCCAGCGTTACAGCTGATTTCATAAACTGCTCCGTACTGCCGCTTCTTGGCGGGTCCATAAACACGACATCTGCCTTTTCGCCCTTTGCCGCCATTTTCTCCATAAACCGTCCGGCATCATCCTGATAAAAACGGATATTTTTCATCTGGTTACGTTTTGCATTTTTGATGGCATCTCGCACTGCATCCGGATTCAGTTCTACACCGATCACTTCTTTTGCAGATTTTGCAGCGACCATACCAATGGTTCCAATACCGCAATACGCATCAATGACACGTTCTTTACCTGTCAGTCCGGCAAGCTCCATTGCTTTTCCATACAGTTTCTCCGTCTGAACCGGATTGATCTGATAAAAAGACTTGGAAGAAATACGGAAGGTCAGTCCACACAACACGTCCTCAATATAGCCTTTTCCGTAAATCGTTGTCTCACGGTCACCAAGCACCATGCTCGTACGTTTGTCATTCACATTCAGCACAACCGTTGTAATTTCCGGATGCAGTTTCCGCAATGCCTTGACAAAATTATTTTTGGACGGCATCACCGGAGAGCCAAGCACCAGAACGACCATGATCTCACCTGTGGTAAATCCGCGGCGGATCAGCACATGACGCAGCAAACCGTAACCGGTATCTTCATTATAGGTTTTTATCTTAAAAGATTTTAAAAGTCCACGGATGTCATTGATAATGGCATCTGCTTTTTCATCCTCAATCTGACAGGCTTCCACCGGAACGACCCGATGTGTGCCCTCCTCGTAAACGCCGGAAATGATCGTACCATCTTTTTTCCGTGCAAACACGGCATGCACTTTATTTCTATAATGATACGGATCTTGCATTCCTGTAATCTCCGCAGTCTTACAAAACGGCTGCATTAACTGACGGACTGCTTTCTGTTTCTCACTTAACTGCTTTTCGTAGGGAACGCCCTGATACTGGCATCCACCACATTTTTTTGCAACCTTGCAGGCTGTACCTTCTTTTTTCTTATTGTCATTGCCACGCTTTTGCACAGTATGATTTCCGCCTGACAATTTTTTTTCTTTGTTTTTTTCACTCATAAATCTATCTCAAATTCTCCCAGTTTACAGTAAATATGCAGTAGTTTTTTCTTTAACTGCTGTTCTTTTACTTACTGCACTTATAAATACTTTTCATATACCGACGCACATCATATCAGAAATAGATTTCTTCTGCAAGTTTCTATCTGTATACATTCATCCTCGTATTATTTTCTTATGGAAATTTTTCCTAAAAATGAATTTCCTCCGCCAGTTTCTGCATCTGATAATCTGCATCTGCCATAATATCGGCACATTTTTTCAAACGTGCATGCATTTCCGATGTAATGACTTTGTCCTTTTTATAACGAAGCTGATGCTCCGTACTTGCCCAGAAATTCATCGCAATGGTTCGCATCTGTACTTCCACCGGTACCTGCCGCATCCCATCGGAAAAGAACACATTAATCTTGACGATCAGGTGCAGACTGCGGTAACCGTTTTCCTTCGGCTCCCGAATATAGTCCTTTACCTGTACCAGTTCCACATCGGTCTGACTCAGCAACATCCGCGCCACCTCATATACATCCGTAATAAACGGACAGATCACACGGATTCCGGCAATATCATAAATATTGTTCGTCAGACAGCTTAACGTCATCGGTAAGCCTTTCCGTTTCATCTTCTTTGCAATACTTTCTGCTGACTTAATACGGCTTTTTATATTTTCAATCGGATTACGGTCATTGCTCTGTTCAAATTCCCGGTTCAAAATCTGTAATTTTGTCGTCAGCTGACGGATTCCGGCCTCATAAAACAGCATCATCTGTTTGTATTGTTTCGCCAGATCCAGCTGATCTGCTGCTAATGGCAGGTAACTTGTGGTTTCTTCCGCTCCTGTCCCATCCTGTTCCTCTGATTGTTCCGGCATATCTGCTTCCATGCACTCTGCCTCAACCAATTTTTCTTTTAGAGTTGTATCTTCATTTACTTTTTTATCTGTTTGTTCTGTATCTGTTACTTTCACTTTCTCATCCATTTTTGAATAATTCTCCTTACCTTCGAAATCCCCATATTTATAATAATTGTAACATATACCCTTGTCTTTTCCATGAAAAAAACATAAAATCTTTCTAAAACGCAGATACAAAATCACTTCTTTGTATACGGAAAAGGAAAGTAACCAGTGATGAAAAAATCAAACAAAAAAACTTGACCACAACACACTGAACCACTATATTGAAAGGGCACTGAAAAAGTCTAATTCTTTTTTCGAAGAATTAGACTTTTTCAGTGCCCTTTAAAAATACAAGGCTTTGCGAACTTTTTTATCTTCCTATTTTTCATCCACAACCTGAAAAATGAAGAACTTTAAGTAATAGGACTCATCTGCTGCCCATAAAATCGGATGATCCGCAGACTGTGTCCGAAATTCCACTTGACGCAGTCTCTTATGAGTGGAACGTGCTGCCTCACGGATGGTCTTTGCCAGAAGCTCCTGTGTCATGAAATGAGAACAGGAACAGGTTGCCAGATAACCGCCATCTTTGACCAGTTTCAGACCTTTCATATTGATCTCACGGTAACCTTTGATGGCATTTTTTGTTGCCTGACGGGATTTGGTAAATGCCGGCGGATCCAAAATTACCACGTCGTATTTTTCTCCGGCTGCTGCCAGTTTCGGAAGTTCATCTAGTACGTTCGCCGCACGGAATTTTACTGTGTCACTCAATCCATTGCGTTTTGCATTTTCTGTTGCCTGTTCTACCGCAAATTCAGAAATATCCAATCCGGTTACTTCGCTTGCTCCTGCTATTCCTGCATTCAGTGCAAAGGTTCCCATGTGTGTAAAGCAATCCAGCACACGTTTTCCTTTACACAATTTCTGAATTGCCAGACGGTTGTATTTCTGGTCTAAGAAAAATCCAGTTTTCTGACCATTTACCACATCCACCATGTAACGCACACCGTTTTCTACGATTTTCACATTGGTATCAAATTCTTCTCCAATAAAACCTTTTACACGGCTTAATCCTTCTTTTTCCCGCTCTTTCGCATCGCTTCGCTCATAAACACCACGAATCTGAATGCCGTCCTTTGCAAGAATCTGTTTCATCAGATCTGCCAGAAGTTCTTTATACCGCTCCATGCCAAGAGTCAGGCACTCCATTACCAGCACATCTTCATATTTATCGATTACGATTCCCGGCAGGAAATCTGCCTCACCAAACACCAGACGACAGGATGAAGTGTCCACTGTATCTTTTCGGTAATTCCATGCATTCTGCAGACGCATCTCGAAAAATGCCTCATCAATCTCCTGATCCACATGTCTCGTCAGAAGACGCACACGGATTTTTGAATTCTGATTGATGTAGCCTTTTCCCATCGGATAACCGTCAAAATCATGCACCAGCACGATATCTCCGTTATGAAAACGTCCGGTAATGGTCTCAATTTCATTATTGAATACCCATGCGCCTCCCGCTTTGATGGTACGTCCTTCTCCTTTTTTCAATGTTACAATTGCCAGATTTTCCTGTTTTATCATATTGTTTTCTATACTCCTACTCTAAAAACAAAGCTGTTTGTGCTCCGTCATATCCTCTTTAAATTTACAGATCATCTCATTTGTCAGGGAAAAATTATCCGATGACTCAAAAATTTCCTCCGGTGTCACCCATTTTGCCATGGCAAGTTCGTCCTCCTGAATGATGATATGATCTTCTCCATCCAGTTCACAGAAAAATCCAAATAAAAGACTTTCTGAATAAGGCCATGGCTGACTTTTGTAATAACGCAGATTTTTCACATGCAAATGCGTCTCCTCATACACTTCTCTTGCAACGGTTTCTTCGATGGTCTCACCTACCTCCGCAAAACCGGCAATTAGCGCATAATGATCACGGAAACCATTTTTGTACCAGCTGACCAGAATTTTCCCTTTGTGCATCACTCCAACAATCACGCACGGACAGATTTTTGGATATTCCATCTGGCCACAAACCGGACAGCGCATCATCCGCTCCCGCTCATCCGGAATCATGCGGGTTCCGCATCCACCGCAAAAACGGTGTGCTGCATACCAGCCTGCTAACTGTGCGCCGACTAATCCTGCATAACACAGATGTTGTGGTGCTGCTCCACGTAAATATCTGGTTGTTTCGTAGTGAAATTCTGGTTGTTTCTCCAACTGTTCAGAAGAATCTTTCTGCTGTTTTTCCGTGTCAGATTGCTTATCAGAACTTTCTGGCTGTTTTTTTGCACAAAATTGTTCCTCAAATTTCATTGACTGTTTTTTCACATATGACTGTTCCAGATGTATCAGATTGAGTTCTTCCCGCTCTTTGTACTGATGTTGTTGATACAGGAAAAATCGTTCCTCACCAACTGCAAACAGATACACAAACCGGTCTCCGTTCTGCACCTGTTCCTTTAATTCATGATAACGTGGAAAAGATATATCTTCTTTTGTTCCCCGCAGCAATATTTTCCGCTCCTGCATACAGATGATCCAGTCATTTTCCTCCGGTTGTAATTTATGCCACTCGTTATTAAAATGAAATGGTGCAATATCCTGTATCATACGTTTCTTTTACCTGCCTTATTTTTCTCCTGATTTCAATTTCGATTTCAGTTTCTTCGCATTGTTTTTTCTTAGTTGCCATTAACTTTCTATCTGTATAAATAGCGCTTTTCTGTGATTTTCTCTGATTTTATTCATCTATTTACTTTTGTATATCATCTGCTCTAATATCCAAATGTTCCTGCCAGAGATTCATCATCGTCAATCCACTGCTGCACCTGAATCATACGGTACTCATCCTTGGAATCTCGAATATACACCCGGTCGATTCCGGCATTGATGATCATTCGTTTGCACATGGAACAACTGTTGGAATTTTTTACATATTCCCCGGTATCCACTTCTTTTCCAACCAGATACAACGTACTTCCGATCATTTTTCCTCTGGATGCACTGATGATCGCATTTGCCTCTGCATGTACACTACGGCAAAGCTCATAGCGCTCGCCTCTCGGCACATTCATTTTCTGCCGGATACAGACACCTAGATCAGAACAGTTCTTTCTGCCTCTTGGTGCTCCCACATAACCGGTGGAGATAACTTCATCGTTTTTTACAATAACGGCACCATAATGTCTGCGCAGACAGGTTCCGCGCTGTCCCACAATTTCAGCCAGATCCAGATAATAATTAATTTTATCCCGACGCTCCATCGCGTTTTCCTCCTTACAGATATTTCTCTGCTACTTTATCAATTCCTTCCGGATTTTTCTGCGCCCAGTTCAGATAATCCATCCCAGAATCTGCCACAGTCTGTCCAAGTTCCACCAAAAACTGTGGAATCACTGACTCTTCCATAGTTCCAATCTCACGTCCCATACGTTCTTCACCCTGACGCTCCTCACCATTTGCAAACAGCACAAATGCATTTTTCGGCTGATCACCCACACGTTTTACCGCGCCGCGGAATCCAATTACACCAGTCTGATGCGTACCACAGGATGACGGGCATCCGGAAATATGCATCTGTGGTAACGCACCGTTTGGAATGTCTGCTTCACGAACTGCTTCCACACAAGCCTGCAAAAGTGCCTGAGAATCACGCAGTCCTACCTGACAAATCGATGCTCCAATGCAGCTGACGCTTGTCTCAAATACTGTATTTGCACTACTTGGTGTTGCATCCAGCACTTTTCCCACTTCTGAGCCAGTCAGATTAATGATATATGCTGTCTCATCCGGTGCAAGACGGATTTCCACATCTTCCATCTCCTGAATCGCATCGGAAAGTGCACACAGTTCTTCCACCTTCGGCTGTCCTCCGATTGGATGCCAGATCACGATATACAATCCGTTCTGTTTCTGTGGTAAAATACGTGCTCCGGAAATGCGTACTCCGTCCTCTTTTTTGTTCACCGGCTGCGGATCTACAGAAATTTTCAGATTTTCTCCGGAAGCCAACACCTCTGCCAGTTTTTCCTGATATGCTTTCGCATAATTCTCTGCGCCACCACAGATTTCCTGCATGTATCGTGTTCTGGCTTTTCCACGGTTCTCATAATTTCCATGCGCACGGAACGTCAGCCACATCGCCTTGATGTAATATAAAATCATCTCCGGATCAACTGCTTCTGCAACTTTTACCCCAAATCTGGCATTATTGCCAAGTCCACCAGCGCTGTATACGTCAAATTTTCCTTCTTTTGTTGCCACAAATCCAAGATCACGGTACGTTGCATGTGGAATATTTTTCGGCGAATTAGAAAAACATACTTTCAACTTACGCGGCATTTTCTCCGCATTGATAAAAGTCATCAGATACTCACCCGCTGCCTCCGCCCACGGGCGCACATCAAAATACTCATCTGCTTCCACACCGGACAGGGGAGAACACATAACATTTCGTGGAAAATCTCCACCGCCGCCCATCGTAACAATTCCAACATCTAGCGCATCTTCCATGATCTGACACAGTTCTTCCTGCTGCAGATCATGCAGCTGAATCGTCTCGCAAGTTGTAAAATGTGCTTTTTTCACATTATATTTTCGAATGGATTCTGCAATAAATGCAAGTTTTTCCTTTGTCACACGACCAGCTGTCATACGAAGACGGAGCATACTTGCTTTTCCGCCTTTCTGTGCATAACTTCCATAACGACCGGAATAACCTTTATAGTCACCTTTGCTCATTTCTCCATTGTAAAACGCTTTTGTTTTTTCCCTGAAATCCGGCATATCCGCCTTCCAGGATTGTGGATCTATTTTATTCACGTATCATCTTCCTCCAAATTTTTCCAATCATATTCCTTATATATCTTCAAGTCGAATTAACATCACTTTGTTAAAGTAAATTTATTACTGTGCTCTTCGTACAATAGATGAGAAATTACTCGACTGATATCAAACCAATCTGCCGGAAAATCGGGTACAGATAACTTGCTCCAAAAGTACCTATTTTTTTCGGTCCTGTGATCGCAATTCCCTGATTTTGCTTTTCCAATACGCGCTGTGCCGACAGCAAAACCGTTGCCTGTGTGATCGATTTTTCCTTTCGGTCGACAAACATCTCATATCCCCGGATGCTATAAGTAAATTGGATGCCCTTTACCGTGTAAAAAGGAATCTTCTGAAGTTCGCATAACACCTGCCACAACAATTCTACATTCAGGTTTTCCGGTTGATTTTTCACCTGTTCCATGTGTAACTTCCATGCACGTAGCACTTCATTTTCTTCTGCTGATTCCACATTTTGGCATGCATCTGTACTCATATCTGCTTCTTTTCCTTTGACTGATTTTGATTTTCTATCTATTCTACCATTAATTGTAGGGATTGTAAAACAGGAAGATTCTTGCAGATTTATACAAAAGAGCGTAAATACCTCAAATAATGATGCAAAAGCCTTTGCAACAGACCTGAAAACAATCTATCAGGCTGCTGACGAGAAAAAGGCCCTGGCTGCTCTGGATCGGGTAACCGAAAAATGGACTCCGAAATACCCGAATTCCATGAAACGCTGGAAAGATAACTGGGATGCAATTTCTCCCATTTTTAAGTTCTCTGCGACGGTCAGAAAGGTAATCTACACGACCAATGCTATTGAATCACTGAATTCTACTTACCGTAAATTAAACCGTCAGAGAAGCGTATTCCCCAGCGATACAGCTCTTTTAAAGGCTTTATACCTTGCTACATTTGAAGCAACGAAAAAATGGACTACAACGATTCGGAACTGGGCACAGGTATATGGAGAATTAAGTATTATGTATGAGGGACGCTTGCCCGAATAAGGAATTCAACGGCAGGTTAAGACAGGCGGATTTTTCGCCTGCTCTTGACATGCAAATTTATAGCTGATATATATAAAGCAAGAGCGAACAGCTCACAAGATGAACAATTCGCTCTTACTTATCATAGAAGAATCTTATTTACAGACTTTTCTTCATAGTCTCGGAAAATCGGCTCTGCCCATTTGTAACTATTCACAAATCTTATATCAGTTTTTAACGTTTACACAAAACTTGAAACGGTCTCTTAAGGTAGCTTTTGCACACCTTGAAGAACACCTCTATGTCCCAACGTTTTCCGTAGACCCGGATGATTTCATTCTCATCCAGATTTACGTCCGTGGAAATAAGGCAGAGATATTCCTTGCGTTTGTTACGATTGCGAACATAAACTACTTTGGCAGTCTGTAATTTGGTGGTATCTCCGCCAATCTCGACAGTAATACCCATAATTCTGTTAGCCACGGCCGATACCTCCTTCCGTAAAAATGGGCATAAAAAAAGCCCAGATCTCTCCAGGCATGAAAAAAGCACCAACCATTTCTGATTGATGCTTTCAAATTATTTTGTTTTTGTAAATCTGTTTAATTGCGTATCCACATCTCGTCCACCGTACATAACACGGATAATCGTAACCACTTGTGCATCATCATCCGGAATATATAGAACAAGATAATTGTCTACTGGCGCTACGCGTAGCCCTCGACTTTTCCATGGTTCCAACTCATATTGTCGATATCTCTTCGGCATATGATCAAGATCCATAATACATGCTTCAAGCCTATCAAGCTGACCACTTGCATTTTCTGGTGCCTGCAGTTCAAAAGCAATGTATTCGAAGATTCCACGAAGGTCTATCTCGGCCTGATCTGAAATCTCGATATCATAAATCATAAACTGTAATCCTTGCGGATATCAGCAAAAACAGATTTTGCAGATCTAGTACGACCAGCCTGCATATCCGCATATCCTTTCTCTAGTTCTGCATTCATCTGTGCTTCTGATAATGCACTAACGTCTACAGGACGAGCGGATGGCATTTTCACTTCAAAAGGAAGTCCTCTTTGAAGAATAATTTGTTTGTAAAACATATTTATTGCATTGGATGCAGGAATTCCTAATGCTGCTAAGATTCCTTCTGCCTGCTCTTTTACATCAGGCTCTATGCGTGCGTATAAATTTGCTGATTTTGTTGCCATAGTAAACACTCCTTTCGAGTTTTTTCTAACTATATTATATCCATTTGTCCGGACAAAAGCAATACAAAATCAATATTTTACAAATTGTTCATACTCCAAAATCTACCAGTTGGTTAAAATTTGTCGAAGTCCTCCTGAGTCGCCACTTCCTTATATCCTTTATAATCATCGTTTAAGCCTTTATTATCTTCTGGTAAACTTGAAATGATGTTTCCAGACAAACCCAAAAGCAAAAAACAGAAATACACTACCGTTCATTCCAAATAACCCAGAAGCAGGGCATTGGGTCTCATCTCCCATTGTCCTGCTTCTTTTCATTCCAAATTATATTCACATGGAATGGATTAGACCTTGTAAAATATGAGGTCAGAAAAATCATTCCACAGAACCAATCAGATGCCGTGGTCATCATGCAAAGCCACATTCCATCTGACAAACACTGGTGCTTGGAATACCGTGGAAACGGACATTATTTCAGCACTTTCTCAGAACTGGAAACTTATTACAAACACAGATTCAAAAAAGATTTAATGGAGGATTTCACTATGAACAATTTTGTATTCCCTATCTACAAGAGCAATACAGTAAACGCCTACCGCAATACCTTCGGACAGTTTGATAAAGATTCATTAGAAAAGAAAGGGAACTTTGACTTCTGCTTACGAGAAGAAAAAAGCGGAAAATTCGTGTTGGAACGTATCACAGAAGGAAAAGTACCAAATGCCCATCGCATGACTGTCATCTGCCCGCACCACGACCAGCACAGAATGACTGCAATTGATAACCACACATTCATTTGCACTGAATGTGATCCAAGACTCTCACACTAATACAGGAGGAATTTCTTATGACAAGTACAATTTACAACCAAGCATTCCACGACATGATTCGTGGTAAGAAACGAATTGATCCAATCGCACTCAAGGAAGGATATGACGAAGGTTCTGACAGCTATATGATTCCTGTTGGATTCAACAAAGATTATACTACTGCTCTTGAAAAAGAAAACCTTTTCCGAAGATACGGTACAGTCGTAAAAGCACCAACTAGAGATGGATATATCCAGACAGTGGTATCTACTGCTGACGCAAAAATCACAGCAGAAAACATGGCATTCCCAGAAGACGGTGATACCTTCAATAAAATTTCATTCAGTTCCTATAAACTTGCTGTCCTTTCCAAACTGAACAGCACCTTCATCGCAGACATGAACTTCCCAGTAGAAGCATATCTCAACAATGAATTTGCCAGACGTTTCGGACGAGCAGAAGAAAACATTTTCATAAATGGAACTGGTGTTAATGAACCAACCGGATTATTACAGACTGCTGAAATCGGTAAATCTACCTCTGCTACAGATATCAGTTTTGATGACATCGTTGCATTATACCTTTCTGTAAAACCAGAATATCGTAAAAACTCCGTATGGATAATGAATGATGAGACCGCACTCGCTCTTCGTTCAGTAAAAGCCGCTGATGGTAATTATATCTAGAGAAATAGCGATGATACCATCTTTGGAAGACCAGTCATCAACACACCATATATGCCAAACATTGGAACCGAGGCAAAATCAATCGCATTCGGAGATTTATCCTACTACTGGATCATGGAACTCAGACCACTTTCTGTAAAAGTTCTCCGTGAAAGATATGCCATCGAAGGACTTGTAGGTTTCGCAGCACATGAACATCTTGACGGAAAACTCATTCGACCAGAACTCTCTAAGCTCTGCATCAAACTTATACAAACTGACTATTTCTTCAAAACTTGTTCCTGCTTTATATTTTTTTGTGTTTGATATTCTAAAAAGATGTTTATATCCTCCCATAAGAGGAAAATATCCTATTTGCCGTAACATCTCTTCCGCATATTCTCTGTCTTTTATTCTTATTCCCTTTTCATCACTGATCCAGGAAACCTAGTCACTAAAAGAAGAGAATTTTTTCGGTGTCTGCATATCATTTCTCCTTAAACCAAAAGAGGGAGAAACCCGCAGGCTCTCCCCCGCCTGTAGGCTTCGCAAGTTTCTACAGAACGATCACTGAGCTTAGTATACGTCATTTCAAATGTCCTGTCAATATGCCAAAACATTCTTAGCCATACCCGCTCAGAAGTATTCTATGCTGTTTTTTCTTCCTTATTCTGTTTTTCTTCCTCCAACTCCCGGAGGACTTCATCGCCGTACTTATCAATCATCCATACCAGAAAATCAATGCACCGCTCAAATTCAATATTCTGTTGCATAAGCTCCTCCCGTTATTGTTTTGATCTGAGCTTATTTTACAGAACCTACCGGAAAACCACATTGAATAGAAATTGATTGTAAATTGACACAATCAATTTAAAAATATCCGCATTTTCTTGAATCGAATATATGTTCGTGTTGTGATAGATATACTTAATCCTGACTACGAAAGGGGAATTTCTATTGAATCGATGCGATTTTTCTTCTATTAGCACTTGCTTAAAAAATCATATCAGCGAAAGTAATCAAATGAGTCAGCCTGATTTTTTATACGAATTATTTGAAGATTTTATGGATGATCCAACAAATCAGGATTTTTCAATGGATAACGGTCTGGTTTGCCGCTGGATGACTGGTCAGGCTAAAATCAGTCCTAAAATATCCGCTTACTATTCCAAGCCATCCAATCAGGAAAAATTAGCCCATACCATCCACCAGAATCTTCTTCCACTGATGTCTGACTGTAATATGGCTATACAAGATATATATACCATGCTTGAGAAAAACCGTCATGTTTTTCTTTGCGGAATCGGAAAAAATGAACTTGCCAAAGCCTACGCAAAGCAGTACATAAAGCATTACACCAATATCATTTATGTAGAATATACCGGCAATCTTCATCAGGATATTACTGACATGGATTTTATTGACGATTTTCCGGAAAGCACTGAACAGGAACGGTTTCAAAGACATAACCGTTTTCTGCGTTCCCTGAAATCCGATACTCTGCTTATCATAGATAATTTTAATGTCACTGCGACACAGGACAGCTTTCTGTCAGTAGTATTAAAATATCGCTGCCAGATTTTGTTTACAACCAGAAGCAAACTGGATGAATACTGTACTCTGCCATTAAAAGAAATAGAGGATATGAGCGCTCTCTTCCAGCTGGCATCAGTATTTTATTCAGAGGCAGACACGTACCGGGCAACAGTTGAAAAGATCATCGAAACTGTTCACTCTCATACTTTTGCCGTGGAACTGGCAGCAAAACTTCTGAAAAATGGAATCTCAACTCCAGACCAGTTATTAACAAGACTTCAGGTGGAAAAAGCATCTTTCCATAACGAAGATAAAATTAAAATAATCAAAGATGGACAAAGCAGCAAAGCCACCTATTACAGTCATATCCATACGCTGTTTTCTTTATACACTTTATCTCTTGAACAGCAGGATATCATGTGTAATATGTGCTTTCTTCCTTCCACCGGTATTTCTGCCCGTATATTTGCCAAATGGCTGGAACTGCCCACACTAAATGAAATCAACGATTTAATTGAGACTGGTTTCGTTCAGACAACAAAACGTCGCACTATCTCTCTGCATCCGATGATTCAGGAAATCACCCTTTCAGAGACAAAACCATCTGTAACTCGCTGCCACATATTACTGGATTCTTTACA
Organism: Eubacterium ramulus; assembly: GCF_003122485.1. Lineage (GTDB taxonomy): Bacteria > Bacillota > Clostridia > Lachnospirales > Lachnospiraceae > Eubacterium_I > Eubacterium_I ramulus_A. The sequence goes on along the minus strand of NZ_JRFU01000101.1, from coordinate 22,264 downwards.
GAAATTATCTTTAATGCATGGGATTGAAGTTGATTACAAGGATGATGACAAAGATAACCATAGTCTTACTGAAAAGTGGAAATCTCTGATACCAATGCTTACGGCATTATGTATGTGGAGAGAAGAACCCAGGGATAAAACTTATTCGTAATTTACATAAAAATGCAGGCAGAAGCAATCTTGAAAATTTTCCTGCTTATATCATTATTAAAAATAGGGAAATTTTTACAGCCCCGAGTTTGTTCATATACATTCATTATTTCTGCATAAATTCAAACACTGCCTCTTTCGTCGGAATCGCAGGGATTCCACCTCTCTTTTGCACACACAATCCAGCAACTGCATTTCCCAAAACAGCACACTTTTTGATTTCTTCCCATTCCATTTTTTCAACATTCTTATTCATAGAAAGGATACTGCATAATACACCTCCCCAGAATGAATCACCTGCACCAGTCGTATCGACTGCATGTACCTGAAATGCTTTGATGATTTCTTTTCTGCTTTTTGTTGCCATAAGAACGCCCTGTTCTCCCAAAGTAATGGCAACCAGCTTTGGTCCCATGGCAAGGAGTTGATCTGCAGCCTGCTCATAACTTTTCGCCTCTGTCAACAGAGTACTCTCTTCATCCGATACCTTCATGACATCTACCAGTTCTACAACAGATTTCATTTTTTTCACTGCACACTCTTTACTTTTCCACAGGGATGGACGGTAATTCGGGTCGTAGGAAATAAGTACACCCGCTTCTTTTGCAATTTTTACTGCTTCGATCGTTGCGCTTTCTGCCGGTTCGTCTGTCAGCGATAATGATCCAAAATGAAAAATTCTACATCCGGAAATTAACGTCCGATCCAGTTCTTCTTTTTTTAACTGTGTATCTGCACCCGGTTTTCTTGCAAAAGAAAAATTTCTTTCTCCATTTTCACCAATTTCCACAAATGCCAACGTTGTAAAATAACCCGGGTCTTCAACAATAGCATCCGTATTAATTCCTTCCTTTTGCAATGTCTTCTTTAAAAATTTACCATGCATATCGTTTCCAACTTTTCCAATAAAAGATGTGCGATACCCAAAGTGGCTTGCAACAGTTAGAAGATTTGCCGGAGCACCGCCGGGATTCTGTTCGAACAATTTTCTTCCATCCTGACTGTGTCCTGCTTCCGTAAAATCAATCAACAATTCTCCCAATGCCACGATATCAACTTTTTCTTCCATTTTTCAGTTCCTCCACAATCTCGTTATAACGTTTTTTATTTAACCGGTAGAAAAATAATACAATCGCAGTCACAATCCAAAATACACCTGGAATCGTCGTAAATGCATGTTTCATAATTGAAAGTACAATTACATTTTGTGTCTGATTTGCAATATAACCATATTTTCCAAGTAATCCTGCTAAAAGTGCGGTTCCAACTGCCATTCCGATTTTATTTCCAAGTGAAATAAACGCATACTGAAACCCGTCATTTCTAAGTCCTGTTTTCCACTCCCCATATTCCACACAGTCCGGAATAATTGCATAGATTGCGGTATTAAATCCAGAGAAAAAAAACTGTGTCAGACCAGATAATGCATAAAAAATAGCTGGTGATTCTTTGGCATTGAAAAAAAACATAGACAACATAGAAATTCCTGTAAATAAAGCAAAGAGAGATGCTACTCTTCCTTTGTTATTCAACTTGCGGAATAATGGTTGAAAACAGGCTGCCCCGATGATAGAAGGAATAATGATGCACATCGAATAAGTTGTGTAGTAGGAGACATTCCCTTCCACATATGTAAAATAATACAGAATATCTGCGTTTCTACCATATAATGTAAATCCAAATAATATCTGTCCTGCCAATGCAAGAAGATATGGTCTGTTCTGCATGACTGCTTTCAACTGTACCTTTACAGAAATTTTTTCTTTTTCCGGAGTAATCACTGCCTCTTTCGTCTTCGCAAAGCAGAAGAAATGACAGGCTGCAAAAACACATCCGTATATGACCGCAACCGTCAGATATCCTGTCTTTGCACTATGGCTGCCGAATTTGCTGAGCAGTGGAACTGTGATAATATTTAACACACCAATTGCAATCATCGCCGCAACCGAACGGGATGTATTTATTTTTGCACGTTCATCAATATCCTGGGTCATAGCACCACACAAGGTTCCATATGGAATATTCACACAGGTATACCCCAAAACCAGCAGACAATATGTAATTACCATATAAATGATTTTTCCATTCTGCGGCCAGTCAGGTCTTGCCCAGAATGTCATGACAAGAAGAATCGCTGTAATTGGTGCCGCTACTAACAACCATGGACGGTACCGTCCCCATCTCGATTTTGTTTTATCCGTAAGTCCCCCGACGATTGGGTCATTGATTGCATCCCAGAATCTTGAAAAAAGCATAAGTGCTGACACAGCCGCCATACTGATTCCAAACACGTCTGTATAGAATATCATCAGAAAATTACTGACGAACATCCAGCTGAAATTACATCCAACATCACCAAACCCATATGCAATCTTACTGATCAGCGGTACTTTTCCATTTTTGTTTTCGCTTCCCATATGTCCCTCCTGTTTTTATCAGAGTTTCTGACAGAACTCTATTCTTTCCTCATTTGGTCCTTTAATCATAAAAAACTTCACACCATTTTCCCAAAATGGCAGTTCTTCGATTCCGTCTGTAATAACTGTGTATTTTTCATTGCAGATTTTCTGATACATGCTTTCAATGTCTTCCACATCAAGTGCAACATGCTGGTATGCACCGTCTGACATTGCCGCCTGCCCATTTTCAAAAGTTTCTATACAGTAATTTTTTATCTGTAAAAATGCCACTTTTTCCCCTGCTTTTTCGTTATAAGACTGCATAATTACTTCAAATCCAAGACTCTTATAAAACTCAACTGTTTTCTGTAAATCGTTTGTCGGAAGCCCGACATGGGCAACTCCGACAATTCCATATTTATTTTCCATATACGCTCCTTACTTTTCACTGACGTTGATAATTACTTTCATCGTTGTCTCACGGTTATCATCAATATACTGGTATGCCTTCAGATAATCTTTAAAAGCAAATGTCTTTGAAATGAGCGGTTTCAAATGAACTTTGCCATCATTCACCAGTCTGATTCCATCTATGTAATCATCATGGCGGTACATCATCGTGCTCTTAATGTCAAGTTCGTGGTCATTTGCCACTGCAAGATCTACTTCTGCCATTCCTGCAAAAACAGCCACCAGTACGATCGTGCTTCCTTTTCTTGCATATTTAATTGCCTGTCCCATTGTGATATTGTTTCCGGCACAGTCGTAGATTACATCCGCCTTATCCGGTCCAAATGCTTCGATCATTGCCTCACCGAAGTCTTTATTTTTGGTATTCACACACACATCAATACCACATTCTTTTGCCTTTTCCAGTCTAAGATCACTGATATCTGTGATCATCACTTTCGCTGCCCCCATTCCTTTTGCTGCCTGTGCCACGAGATTTCCGATTGGTCCTGCGCCAAGGACTGCAATATTCATGCCAGCCACATCACCCATCTGTTTTACACCATGAACTGCCACCGCAAGAGGTTCGATCATAGCTCCTTCTTCATAGGACATATCTTCTGGAATCGGTGTTACTTTCGATGCATCCACTGCAAAATACTCAGATGCTGTTCCTGTCGTCTGAAATCCCATTACTTTTAATTCCTCACAAAGATTATACTTTCCATGACGGCATGGATAGCAGTGTCCACAATATACCTGCGGCTCTATCGTCACCTTCTGTCCAACATGAAACTCTGTGACATTTTTTCCAAGTTCTGTGATCTCACCTGAAACCTCATGTCCCTGTGTTACCGGATATTTTGTAAACGGATGTTTTCCATGATAAACATGAATATCTGATCCACAGACACCAATATTCATAATCTTTACCAACACCTGGTTTTCCTTCACCTCCGGAACCGGAACCTCTCTGAAAATAATTTCTCCTGGATTTGTCATTACCTGCTGTAACATAATTATTTCCTCCTTATTTATATTGTTTTATTTTATGTTTTATAAAATGTTTTATTAAAGTAATTACATTATTGCCCTGTAAACATGATTTGTCAATATATTTTTTCATAATTTTATATATTTCATAATTTCAAAATACATTTTTTGTGTATTTTTCACAATCAACACGCAAAAACGGAAAGGAAACAGTAGTTACTGTTTTCTTTCCGTTTTTTACTATAATATCTTTTTCTAATTTTACACAACTTCTTGTTTTTCACACATATAAAGCGGGCATCTACATTCGATTTGCAACCTGTCAGTGGGAGCATTTAACTCCCACTGACATAAGCATCCCCCTTACCCATCGCTTAGTGCTCTACGCTCTCGAAGCGGGGGAATGCTTATTCTGCAGTAAAGCGGACATTCGCAATCCGCTTTTGCTACTTGCTCATGAACGCAGTCGCTTTGCGACCTGTCAGTGGGAGCTTTTAACTCCCACTGACATAAGCATCCCCCTTACCCACCGCTTAGTGCTCTACGCACTCGAAGCGAGGGAATGCTTATTCTGCGTTCAAAAAATTTACAATTCTACCATATGTTTTGTAAAAAAGTATTTCGCGGCTCCAACAGCCGACGCTTCTTTCTTATACAAACAATTTTTCAAGTATGAAACATCATGCTCAAAGCCATTATATGCCATCACTTTTTCTCCCAGTGGTATCATATAATCTGACAATACCCCTCCCACATCACCTCCTAGTATGATATCCATATCATATGCCATCCGCAGATTTGATATCAAAACAGCAAGATGATCCAGATACTCATTCCATGTCTGCAAATTTTTTTCATCACCACTTTCAATTTTTTTCATAAATGCATCAAGTGACTGCCTGTTATCTTGTGTCAGTACACTTGCAGCACAATATGCATCCGCACATCCTGATTTACCACAATAACACTTTCTTCCACCGGGAACGAGTATCATGTGACCAAACTCCCCTGCTTTCTGGTTCTGTCCTCGAAACAGCTTTCCATCTATGCAAAATGCGCCTCCTAAGGTATGGTTCAAAGACAGATATATCGCATTTGGATACTTTTGCTTTTTTTCTGCAAGCATTGCAGCATTAGCATCATTTTCAAAATATACTGGAATTTCCAGAGCCTGCTCTAAAAAGCGCAGACTATAATTCTCTATACCTAAAGCATGAGATTTTAAAACGATCCGTTCTTTCTGATCAATGATTCCCGGAATCGCCACTCCAATCCCAAGTAGCGTATCCTTCGCTAATTCGCCTTCAAGAAAAGTTTTGACCTTTTGTGCCACCTCTGTACAATAGGATAATTCTGCCGTAAATTTTAAACGGATGCGATCCTTTTTTATAATCTCATCTCCAAGATTTACTAATACCATTTCTATATGATTCGCTGTAATCAAAATTCCCATTGCATGACAGTACGACTTATTAATCCCTATACTTTTTGCCTTCCGTCCACCGGTCGAAGCATATTCCCCAGTTTCTTCCAACACCATTTTTTCTAACAAGTCATTCACATTTGCTAATACAGTCGGCATACTCAAGTTTAACTCTTTTGCGATTTCTGCCTTGGATGTGACATGATTGTTCAGCACATAATTAATTATTTTTTTTCTTGTTATATTTCTTTTATCTTTATTTTCCGTTTTCTTATCCTCTTTTATTAAATATTTTACAAAAGAATTATATGCTTTTTTATTCTTCTTGTAAAGTAATGTTTTATAATAAAAATTTGCTGCATTTAAAAATGCTACTTTTAAGAATCAAATTTGCCGGATACCCAATCACTATATTTTTCATTCACGTTATCTCCTCATAATTACTGTGGTAATTCTTTGCCAAAATGGAAATTCCATTTTACAACTTTCCAAACATTCACTCAATTCCAGCTCAATTTCCCCTCAATGCCTTTTTCCTCCGATTTTCGTATGCTTATCTCACAGCAAAGCAGTACCACACCGGTATGACCTGCTGAATCAATCAATACGAAAACGGAGGTATTTTTTATGTGAGAACTCAGAAACACAAAAATCATTGCTGTAGATTATGGCTACGGCAATATGAAAACAGCAAACACCGTCACGCCAACCGGAATCAAAGCCTATGAAACAGAACCAATCTTCACCGGAAATATTCTGGAATATAACGGCATTTACTACCGGATCGGCGAAGGACACAAAGAATTCAAAGTCGTCAGCCGTGGTTCCGGTCGGTCTGCTGTTGCTGCTTCCGCTTATATGAGCTGTAGCCGCATGTACAATGATTACGATGGCATTCAGCATGACTATACCAGAAAGCAGGGTCTGATCTATCAGAAAGTGATGCTTCCTCCAATGGCTCCATCCAAATGGATTGACCGGGAACAACTCTACACAGCATCATAATAAAAATCCCATTTATCGATATCAAACAAATGCTTGTGAATACTCTTTTTTGTCTTGATAATACTATATCCTAGTTTTCCATAAACAGGCTTTGGGGAATTACTTCTCATTGAATTGTAAATTTCATCAACAAAATAGTTGTAAACCTTTGGGCACTTTCTCGCCAAATAAAACTGTCTGAAATTACTCGTATATAAATGAGGCTCATTGAATTATTTACAGAGAATAAAGGTCGATATGGTTACAGACGAATTCACGCCCTACTTAAGCGTGAAAATATAATTGTCTCAGAAAAAGTTATTCGTAGGATTATGAAATAAGAACAACTTGTAGTAAAAATCAAACGAACTCGTAAATATAATTCCTATCAAGGTGAAATATCTCCAGCAGTAGATAATCTAATTAACAGAAATTTTTCTGCATTTAAACCTAACGAAAAGTGGTTAACAGATATAACCGAGTTTGCAATTCCGGCAGGAAAGGTTTACTTATCGCCTATAGTAGATTGTTTTGATGGCTTACTTGTCAATTGGAATATAAGCACTTCTCCAGATGCATTACTTGTCAATTCTATGCTTGACGATGCAGCTAAATTACTATCTGTAGGAGAAAAACCAATCATACATTCAGACAGAGGCGTACACTACCGCTGGCCAGGCTGGATTGACAGGATGGAGAAAAATGGTTTCATACGATCAATGTCAAAGAAAGGCTGTTCACCTGATAATTCTGCCTGTGAGGGCGTATTTGGAAGAATTAAAAATGAGATGTTCTATAATGCAGATTGGTCTGGGGTAAACATCTCAGAATTTATTGGTATTTTAAATGATTATCTTTATTGGTATAATGAAAAAAGAATAAAAAAATCATTAGGATATTTGAGTCCTATAGAGTACAGACATAGACTTGGATTGGTCACTTAGATAGTCCAAGAAAATGTCCGCACCCTCCCGTCAATTTAAAACAGTTGGCAAATACGATCATCTATCTGCAAAAGCATGACATAGATAACAAAACTTCCCTTGAATCAGCTTATGCTGCTTCCTACATGCAACAACAAAAAGCACAGGATCAGGTCACGAATCTATCCTTACAACTAAAAGATTTGAACCAGCAAATTCATTATACCGGGCAGTATCTGAGCAATAAAAAGACATATACGGCATTTTTTAATTCCAAAAACAAAGGACTTTATCGAAAAAATCATGCCTCAGAAATTCAGGCATATGAGACCGCCAGAGATTGGTTAAAACAGAATTTATCAGAGGAAACCATACCTTCCCTTAAGAAATTATATGAAAAAAAATCCAGTCTACATCTCTCTCTGAATGCCTACAAAGATGTTCTCTCTGATTGTAAAAGCCAGGTACATGAACTGGATGTTGTCCGACAAAATGTAGATTCTATTCTAAATCATCAGACGCCAGAATATTTCAAAACATCTGAACAAGTTTTATAATCAACTAAGGCAGAAAGCCAATGGCTCTCTGCCTGCATGATATTATTCAGCTATTAACTCTATCCCTTATGCTTCTGAGAACTGGTCTTTTCCTACAAAGCATAACGGACATTCAAAATCTTCCGGAACATCCTCCCACTTTGTACCAGGTGCAATACCACCTTCTGGATAGCCCTTCTCCTCATCGTATTCCCATCCGCAAACATCACATACGTATTTCATTCATTGTTCCTCCTTGTAAATATATTAATACACAGCCTATATTACTGTTATATTTGTGTTGTTCTGTAACCTTAATATGTATAAATGCTTTTAGCATTTCCATAATCCATGCAGGTTACAATATGCATATACTTCTTCTATCTGTTCACCATCGCAAAGACAAAAATCTGCTACCGGCTCCTGCCCTGGATTTAACTGTTTTCTGTATATTCCCTGGTTTGTATTTAATGTAATCCACTCAATGAAATGCTCTTCAAGCATTGGATGTTTTGTCTCTCCGACCACTACATGAACATGACTGCCTTCTATCGTATATACAGGTACATGCTTCTCGACAGCAGCATCTGTCACTCCAGCTTTTAATTCCTGCATAGGTTCTCCGCAACAAATTACAGGTACACCCTTATCCTTTACCTTTTCAACAATGTTTCCACAATGCTTACAAATATAATACCTTACTTCCATGCCTTTTTCTCCTTCCATGTGTAAAATTTATAATTCAATTTTTTTGAATTAATCACTTTCTTCTTTGTAATAATCTCATCTCCTTAATAATTCTCTTCATGTACTTCAAAATAGCTCTGTGGATGATTACATACCGGACATACTTCAGGCGCCTTAGTTCCTACCACAATATGTCCGCAGTTACGGCATTCCCATACCTTAACTTCGCTCTTTTCAAATACCTGTGAAGTTTCAATATTCTTAAGAAGTGCACGATATCTTTCCTCATGGTGCTTCTCAATCTCACCTACTGCCCTGAATTTTGCTGCAAGCTCAGGGAATCCTTCTTCCTCAGCTGTTTTAGCAAAGCCATCATACATATCTGTCCACTCATAATTTTCGCCTTCTGCCGCTGCCGCCAGGTTTTCCTTTGTATCACCAATTCCTGCTAATTCCTTGAACCACATCTTTGCATGTTCTTTCTCATTATCTGCAGTCTTTAAAAACAATGCTGACATCTGCTCGTAACCTTCCTTTTTCGCTACAGAAGCAAAATAGGTATACTTATTTCTTGCCTGTGATTCCCCTGCAAATGCCTCCTGTAAATTCTTCTCTGTCTGTGTTCCTGCATATTTGTTTGCTGCCATCTCTTTTACCTTCGTTTTCTTTACTACTTTTTCAAAATCTGATGCCGGGTGCTTGCACAAAGGACATATAAAGTCATCTGGTAATTCCTCGCCTACATATTCATATCCGCAAATTCTGCAACGCCATATTGTCTGACTGTCCTCTGTTTTTCCAACCTCCTGTGGCTTAGGCTTAATATTATTCTGATAATAATCATATGTTACTGAAGGAACATTGCTTAAAACTTCCATATCGGTTATCTCACCGATAAACATCGTATGTGAACCCAAGTCCTCTGTTTTAGTAACTGTTACAGAAATGTATGCATTTGTACCTTCTGTAATATAATAAATACCATTTGTGCCCCTGGCACACTGCTCAAATGCTTCAAATTTATTGGTATCTCTTCCTGATTGGAAGCCAAAATGTTTGAACAATTCAAATTGTGCCTTCTGACTTAAGACTGATACAGTAAATTTTCCGGTTCTTTGAATCATATCATGCGTATAATTTGCCTTATTTACACAGATACTTAACTGGTTTGGTTCCGAAGCTGCCTGAATGGCTGTATTAATGATGCATCCGTTATCTTTTTCTGCTTCTTTAGCGGTCAATATAAACAGTCCATAACTCAACTTATACATCGCTTTTCTATCCATGCTGTTCCTCCTTTACCTTCTCCCTGCATTTCGGGCAAATGCCTTTAAATGAAATATCATAATCCAAAAATTCAATTCCATGAGTGTTATGAATTCTTTCCAGCAAATCCGGTATTTGATCCATATCCACATCAAAAACTTCACCGCACTTTATACATCTTACATGGTAATGATTTTTCAATGTAAAATCAAATCGGTTCGGTCCATCCGGAACTTCAACCTTTCTTAATGCACCTTCCTCTACCAATATATCAAGATTTCTATATACAGTTCCTTTTCCAATTGTTGGATATGCTTCTTTTATAAATTCATACACTTTATTTGCCGTAACGTGTCTTCTCATTTCGTATACGGTATTTCTTACAAGATTTTTTTGAATGGTATTTCTCCTACTTGTCATTAGTCCTCCTTATTAGGATTAGTTCTTATTAAGGATTATATACCACTATCCTCCTGTCGTCAATAAAAATAGTAATTATTATTATTATTACAAAAAGCTGCCAAACTGAGCATTTTTTACCTGAATAACTATTTTATTTTGCGTTCAAATACATATTCTGAATCTGAAGATAAATCAGACCTAAACGAATATCCGAGTCTGTCAAATTTCTGAATCTCCACCGGGTTTTCAATATTATTTTCCGCTATGAATCTGACCATTTCACCACGAGCCATCTTGGCATAGGTACCTTTTGTTACCAATTTATCTCCGGATAACTCACAAAATACAATCGTAATATATCTGTCCTGTGGTTTCAGATACTTTTCTATACATTTTGAGTATTCTTTTGATGCAAGATTAATGATAATCCTACTGTCATCGATTACTGAGCGGTATAACAATTCTCCCCAGTACTCATACAGATTTTTTGCATCTCCAATTCCAACCTTTGCCTGCATTTCAAGACGATAAGGAGTCACACCATCCATTGGTTTTAAAATGCCATAAAACGCAGACAAGATTCTTAAATGATTTTGCAAATACTCAAACTGCTGGATTTCAAACACAGATGGTGCCATATATTGAAATGCAATCCCTTCATATGCTAAAACAGCCGGAGTAAGCCTGTTATAAAGATCCATATTTTCCAATCTGTTAAAGTTCTGCTCTGCAATCTTGTCATTACATTTCCAGATAGCTTTCAGTTCTTCTTTTGATTTGCTTTTCATCCAGTTTAATACTTCTGCTGTCTTATCAATATAGACAGGCAGTTCAACCGTTGCTAAGTTATCGGTATCTACAATCATCTTTTTTGCAGGTGATAAAATAATCTTCATTATGCCAATTCCTTAAGCATATTTTCAGGATCATCTGCCGCCTTGACTTTATCATTTGCCTTTATAATGATTCCCTGCTCATCAATAAGATATGTAGTTCTTACTACACCCATAGATACTTTTCCATAATTTTTCTTTTCTTTCCAGACATCATATGCTTCAATAACTTTACGTTCCGGATCTGCTAATAGCGTAAATGCCAGTCCGTATTTTTCTTCAAATCTCTTGTGAGACGCTACAGAGTCCTTGCTTACTCCAAGAATAACAGCTCCCTTCTCAGTAAACTGTGGATAACGCTCAGAAAAGCCACATGCCTGCTTCGTACATCCTGGTGTATTATCCTTTGGATAAAAATATAAGATCACTTTTTTTCCTGCATAATCGCTTAATTTATGCATTTCTCCATTCTGATCCGGCAATTCAAAGTCTGGCGCTTTTTTTCCTAACTCTAACATTTACTATTCCTCCGCATTTGTATTTTCCACCTGTTTTCTTGTTCTTTTATTACCTGAAATCATTTTATGTCCCGTATACATAGACATGATCATACATATAAGAGTGCTACACGCAAAATACCTATGACCTGATTTGGATCCTTTATATCCAGTATAAAAAGTTCCAATCATAGTAATTAACGCTCCGATTGACCAATACTTATGTGCTTTCATTTTATACCTCCAAATTGATTAAGCTGTTTCCAAAATAAATATCTCTGGATCATTAACAATATTATACATTCTATCCATCACTTTCGACAAGCAGAGAAAGAAAAATAATCAATCCAAATACAAAAGGATGTATCACGATAATTCTTGCATTACCTTGACGCATCCTTTCCACACAAATGATTACAGTAAAATTTATTTCCACTGAATACTGCTATTCCTAACGGCAACTGGAAATCAATCATCCCAAACCAGGCGAACAAAATATTAAAAAAACCAAGAGCAAAATAAATGATCGCCCATATCCATAAATAATCATACCATTGTTTCTTTTTCTTCACACCGCTACCCTCTCTTTCATTTCAATACAGTTTTCATTTATGATATATGTCAATTATTCGATTGACGCATCTTAAAAAAGCAAGTATACTATGTTCGCAAAGGAGATAACAGTTATGAGCTTCGAAAATTATTTTCCACTATGGAATAACTTAAATACAGCACATAAAAAACTAATTTCAGACAATTTGATCACACAGCATGTGAAAAAAGGAACAATCATTTACAACGGGAACATGGATTGTACCGGATTATTACTGGTTAAATCCGGGCAGCTTCGAACTTATATATTATCAGATGAAGGACGGGAGATTACACTTTACCGTCTGTTCAATATGGATATGTGTCTTTTATCCGCCTCATGTATCATACGGTCCATTCAATTTGAAGTAACCATTGAGGCAGAAAAAGATACTGATCTTTGGATCATCCCTGCTGAAATCTATAAGGGCATCATGAAGGATTCTGCTCCTGTCGCAAACTATACCAATGAATTAATGGCTACCCGTTTTTCTGATGTCATGTGGCTGATTGAACAAATCATGTGGAAGAGTTTGGATAAGCGTGTTGCTTCATTTCTTTTAGAAGAGACCTCTATCGAAGAAACAAATGAATTGAAAATCACTCACGAAACTATCGCCAACCATCTTGGTTCCCACAGGGAAGTTATCACTCGAATGCTTCGATACTTTCAAGGCGAGGGGCTCGTCAAACTCTCCCGCGGCAAAATCACAATCCTTGATTCAAAAAGACTGGAAACACTCCAAAGGTCATAAAACTGTTTTTCTGTAACATATAAAGAAGAATCCTCCATTTATCAGAATTATGAAAGTCATTCTAATAAATGGAGGATCTTTTTATGCTATAAGAAAATTATAAAAATATCGTGATTATTTTTTAATAATCCATACCACATGCATATGCCCTTTCAATCCGCGCACGGTCATTGACCACTGCATCATAGAAGCGAAATCCGCCAGAGAAATTATACGTTTCATAACCGTTTCCTTCCAGAATACAGCTCGCAATATAACTGCGCAGACCACTCTGGCATATCAGATACACAGGCTTTCCTTTCTCAATTTCACTAATTCGTTCTCTCAGTTCATCTACAGGTATGTTTTTGAATCCATCAATATGCCCCCTGCTGAATTCACCTACAGTTCTCACATCTAGCAACACCACATCTTTATCTTTAGAAATCTTGTCCATATCTTCCAAATGCCATTGCTTTAATGTCCCTTTTGCAATATTGTCTATCATAAATCCAGCCATGTTTACCGGATCCTTGGCAGAAGAATAAGGTGGTGCATATGCCAGATCCAGATCTTTCAACTGGGTTGCATTCAGCCCCGCATGAATTGCTGTTGCCAGCACATCAATACGTTTATCAACTCCTTCATATCCAATAATCTGAGCGCCAAGCAAACGATAGCTCTCTTTTTCAAAAACCACCTTTATGGTCATCACTTTTCCACCAGGATAGTAACCGGCATGACTCATAGGAGAAAGAATTACTGTATCTACCTCTAATCCTGACTTTTTGGCATTGGTTTCATTGATACCTGTAGTGGCTGCTGTCATATCAAACACTTTTATAACGGAGCTTCCCTGACTGCCCAGGTAACGACTATCACCGCCACAAATATTATCAGCGATGATTCTGCCCTGTTTATTGGCTGGTCCTGCCAAAGAAATCAGCGCATCATTACCCGTAACATAATGTTTTACCTGAACTGCATCCCCTGCAGCATAAATATCCGGTACAGAGGTTTCCATTCTGTCATTCACTACAATACTTTCCTTGATGCCAAGTTCCAGACCGGCTTCTTTTGCTAATACTGTGTCTGGTGTGACTCCGATTGCCAGAACTACCATATCAGCCTGAAGGTATGGATTATCTTTCAACAGAACCTCCACTCCGTTGTCTTTTCCTTTAAATCCTTCTACTGTATAGCCCAGTACCAGTTTTATCCCATGCTTTCTCATTTCATTATGAATCATGGATGCCATATCCGGGTCAAAAGGGTTCATCAGCTGCTTAGACCGCTGGACAATCGTAACATCCATGCCAAGCTCCCTCAAATTTTCTGCCAGTTCCAGACCAATAAAACCGCCACCTGCCAATACAGCCGATTTTGGATGGTTCTTATTTATATATTCCTTTATCCGAAAAGTGTCTTCTACAGTACGAAGTGTAAAAAGTTTATCAATACCTACTCCGGGAAGTCTCGGCTGTGTTGGCTTTGCACCTGGAGAAAGAATCAACTTATCATAGTTTTCTTCAAATATCTCATCATTCTCCAAATTTTTCACTGAAACAATTTTACGATCCGGATGTATGGAGATAACTTCATGATGAATTTTCATGTTAATACGAAAGCGTTTAAAAAAACTCTCTGGTGTCTGTAGTGTAAGTTCTTCCGGGTCTGTGATCACGTCTCCAATATAATATGGAAGCCCACAATTCGCATAGGATATGTATCCGGATCTTTCAAACACAGTAATTTCTGCATGTTCATCCAGTCTGCGTATTCTTGCTGCGGCTGTAGCTCCTCCTGCTACACCTCCTACGATTATTACCTTCATCTTATTTTTCCACCTTTCCTGAGTAAGCTGCAATGCCACCGATATTATTTACTTTAGAATATCCCATTCGTTGCAACATCCCAGTTGCCTGACGGCTCCGAGAACCGGAATAACAGTATACAAACAGAGGGATATCCTTATTCTTCGCTACAGAAACAATATTGTCTAGTTGCTGCAACGGCACATTTTTACTTTCTGGTATATGTCCTTCCTGATATTCCTGCGGAGTACGGACATCCAGAAGAACTGCACCAGCAGTCCTTTTATATTCTTCTATGCCTTGATTAATATTCGACTGTTTAAAGAAATCAAAAAATCCCATTAGCACACCTCCCTAAAGCATTTCTAAAATCGCATTCTTAGGTCTCGCCCCTGAAACCTGCTGTACAATCTTCCCATTCTTCATAACCACTAAAGTCGGAATGCTCATAATACTGAACTTATTTGCCAGTTCAGGCTCTTCATCTACATTAATCTTTCCAACTTTAATATCCCCACGCTCACCTGCAATCTCCTCTACAATAGGTGCTACTATACGGCAAGGCGCACACCAAGATGCCCAAAAATCTAAAAGAACGGTTTTATCGGAATTCAGTACTTCGTTCTGAAAATTATTTTTATTGATATTAATAGCAGACATTTTACAGTCCTCCTTATCTTTTTCTTTTTGTAGCTTTATTTTAGTCTTTATTTCATTTGTTTTCCGTGATTACATCACCATACCACATTAAATTAACTTCTTGCCATACCATCTACACTTAATATAACAGTCATTGCTATCGTAAATGTCATTTCACACAGATATATAAGTGTCTGTGCCCAGTCAGCATAACTTCCTGTAAATGCCGAAAGTCCTGCATTGATAAATGCATTACATACCACAATCGCAAGTGCCATCGTTACTGCCTCAAACACACATGACAGGAAATATTTGCAGTAGGTAGCCATTGTATGGCTGACCATTCTGTTTCCTGCCATCGTGGAACAGGCAATCGCACCGAGCGGCACAATAATCAGAATCTTTAAGAACCTGAAATACAATACACTGTGTAGATGATAAAGAATCCACAGATAATAATGATGATTGCAAGCAAAGCTGTAAGTATCAGCATTACTAAACTTTCACCAAATCCAATGCCTGTTGTAATGATTAAATCGGGCTTTTCCCGATGTGTTTAGCTGTTACCACCTCCTTTCAAGGCGCAAAAAAAGCACCTTAACCTTATTGGCTAAAGTGCTTGTATTAGTTTGATATTAAATTGTTGTGAGTCAGCCAGTCGAGTAGACTAAGACCTCTCAATCTTAGCCCCTCACAGATCCGTACGTGCGGCTTTCCCGCATACGGCTCCTCATAGTAACATTCGCTTCAATATAAACAATAGTACGTTTTAGGTTTTGCTAACGGGTAATACTTGAGCATTTCCACAAATCCATTCCATGTGTATGCCCGTCTACAACCTCTCCGATTCATGGCTTTGAATAGAAACTGTTGTACTCTATGCAGGAATGTTGTTATCTTCCGAAAATTCCATGTAACACCATAATACCGATAGTGTCCAATTAGTTTTACATTCAACTCTTTAATTATTTCTCGCATTGGTCGATTTCGATTATCGTAAATCCAGTTCTTGTATGCTCTAACCTTTTGCTCAAACTTCTTTCTTGAAGTCTGTACCTTTGGCACGAAACCTCCCTTTCGAGTTTTGCTACAGTAGAAGGTAAATCCCAGAAAATCAAATGTTTCAGGCTTACATTCTCCTCTTGCTCTACGATTCTGCTCTGCAAATCTCCCAAATTCAATCAGTCTGCTTTTACTACTTTCCAGCTCCAGTCCAAACTTTTCCATTCGTTCCTTTAATTCTTTATAGTATCTTTCAGCTTCTGACTTATATTGAAATCCTGCAACAAAATCATCCGCAAAGTTGACGAGAAAACACTCTCCCTGCATTTCCCTTTGCACCACCAGCTTAAACCACAGCGTCAGCACATGATGCATGTATATATTTGCAAGCATCGGACTCATTACTGAGCCTTGTGCCGAACCTTCCTCTGTTGGCTCGAATTTTCCTTGCTCCATTATTCCTGCTTTAAGGTATTTACGTATTAGCCACAATAAGTTCCTATCCTGTATATTCCATTCAAGGAACTTCATCATCCAATCATGGTCGATATGGTCAAAGAAACCTTTGATATCGGCATCTACGATATAGCTGATTTTTCCATAGCTTATCCGTTGGTATACTTCTTTTATTGCTTCGTGACACCCCCTATTCGGTCTGAATCCATACATGCAGTTTAGGAATCTCGGTTCATAAATAGCTCCCAGTATTTTCTTCACTGCCATTTGTACAATCTTATCTTCATAGGAAGCAATCCCTAATGGTCGTTTCTTTCCATTTCCTTTAGGTATATATACCCTCAGTGACGGAAGTGGCTTAAAGGATTTGTTTTTCAACCTCTGTACCAGTTCCTTGATATTTCTATCAAGGTTCTTCCCATACTCATCCTTAGTTACCTTGTCAATTCCGACTGCTTTGTTCCCATCTAATTCCTTATGGCATTGCTTTAGCATATCTTCATTTATCAAGTGGTACACTGATGTAAATATAGGATGTTTTGATGTTGCCGATATCTCAGCTATTCTTACTAATTTCGTTGCCATTATTTCCTCCGTCCCTGAGTACGGATAATGTGTCCTCAGTAAGACCTTTACTATGCAATCCCCTTCCCTCCATCGGCATTGCCCGATTTCTACAGTACTATGGGATTGTCCGACCACCTACCATTCATTTGAAATCCTCCGTTTTCAGTTGCAACTTCATACTCTTCTTCGAGAAATGGCAGGTTCTCCCCAGTTGATGTGTATTCACAATGTAAAACATGATTGGTTCTCTGACTCCGCAGTGCCACATAATACTCGCCATATCGCATTACATGATATTGTCTTCCGCACCAGTTAAGACGTCGACCGACTGAAGTTAACGTTTCGAAGCTCAATCACTATTTAACCCTGCTTTCTTGCTGTCTACGCTTGTCAGATGCCGTTACCGGCATCATCCCAAGACTCGCTATTATCTGGTTGGCTAAACCTTGGATAAACCGGAATCCCACCGGCTTGACTACACACCCTTAGCTGGGCGCACAACTGGAATTTATTAAGTAGTACCATTAGCATTTTTTATATATGCAATCCAGTCTTCCAAGCTATTTATACTGAAATTATCAAGTGCATTTTTGTAGCAAACAAAAGCACTGGGATGGTTTTTCTCCATCCATTTCAATGCCTTTTTCGGTCCCAAATAAGTATGCTGCTTGATATCACAAAATATCTCCAAACTGTCAATCAACACCCAATGCCACCGAAACATCCCTTCAGCATCGTATCGTTTTACTCGTGCAAGCATCTTGATGCACCAATCGACATTTACATCTATTTCTGCTTTTGTTTTTTGGGGACGGTTTTGTAGATACGAACGCACCTTCATTTGGAGTGTTTTTCCTCGTTCCTCGTTATCCACAATAATCATTCCATCAAAAATTTGGATGAAATTATTGCAATCAAATTCTCCATCAAAATAAGAAGCAGGATACACGAAAACATCCAACTGAATGTCGTTAACAAAAGATGTGTCATGGAATTGTTCATGGTCATAAGAAATAACCAATGCGTCAAAATCACTGTTCAGATTGTTTGTTCCGTTCGCATATGAGCCATAAAGGATAATGGAAAGAGGGTTATATTTTTGCTTAATATATTCAATAATCTTCTCCAACAAAATCACCTCATTTAAATACCGATTTTAATGTCTCTATTATACCATAATGATACTATTATAAAAAAGGAAAAAGAGCTCCTTCGAGCTCTTTTGGGTCAGTTCTGCAAACTGGAATTTGGTTGTTAAAGATTTGCAAAATATTTTTCTAATGAATCCACAAACTCACCAATATGAATTCCATCTACAAATGAGTAATACACCTGTACATATATTGGCAAGTTTTTACCTGAATTTCTTTTGGAAATATGTGTATATGTTATCCACAACATAGGGTAACAATGGGAAACTATCATTTCATAGTAATACTGTGAAATAAATAGGTTTCCTGTTCATTTGTAACTTTCTTAGTGTCGACACAGTATTCTCAAAGTTTATTCATCATAAGAACATTCACCACTTTGTCTAAATTCTGATAAAACGCATTTACTGATTTATTTTATAACAGGTCAGGATTTTCTCTTATAAAAATAAATTCCGCTACAGAGCGGTCATTTGTTTTAATGTGTCCAAACAACCAGTCAATCACATTTTTCTGTACAAGTTCACTGAACTGATCCGTTGGTCCTTCATAATCATTAAGGTATTCATACAGTACCTGAATTGTCTTTTTAAACTCTTCATGTTTTTCGTGATGCGTTTCACGCCCTGGATAACCAACGTTTTCCTGAAGCTTTTCCTCTTCTTTGAAATGAAAGTTAGTATACTCATCCAGATAATCCAGCATTTTGATTGCTTTTACCTTGCTGTCGCCATTTTGACAGGCAGTTAAAAAGTTTTGGATACGGTCAATCAATTCTTTATGCTGGGTATCGATAGTTTTATTTCCTGTAATTAAATTATCATCAAAGGTAATATTTAAATCGTAAGTCATAATCTGGTCTCCATTTCTTTTATATATTCTCTTGGAATTATTTGTATCTATCAGTTTCATATTAGCATTATCTGCTTAGTCTTCTACAGGAACAAAAACATCTTTTCCCAATCCACAGAGTGGACATACCCAGTCATCTGGAATATCTTCAAATGCAGTTCCTGGAGCAATACCTCCGTCTGGATCTCCTACTGCCGGATCATAAATATAACCACATGGTCCACATTCATATTTTTTCATAGTCATTTTCTCCTTTTCCTGTTGATTTATTTTTGTTACTAGATTTCCACCGTATTTTTCAGTGTTTTGTCTCTTTGTTTTCTACATCATTATACATAATAATTTCACTATTTTCAATAACAGTAATTGTTAATATTTTATGTTTTCAGATCTATTCTTGTCTGCATCAACTATTACGCAACAAGTAGATTCTACACGATTTCTGAAAACATAGCAGTGCATTGTTCTTTCTCATGCAGCATCATTTATTACCATATATCACTGATATTACGACGGCTCTTTCCAACCGCATACCGCTGAAACCATTCTCCTACCTGATAAAACAGCATAACTGCGATTGCTTCCAGATATTCACCATTTTCATAAACAGCTAATGATAACGCACCTACTGTGGCTACTGCCATCAGAAAGTTTTCATCAAATACCTGTCCGTTTTTGATGCCTTTTAATGCTTTTTGTATAATATCGTAGCCAATGATAGCATAATCAATCAGATAACAGAGCAACCGTATCCACCGCCCTGCAGACGGGAATAAGAATTGATCTAATTTATTAAAAGTTTCAGCTGATAAAGACTGCAATACCAGCAATATTACCGTGGCTGCCAGTATCCGCACCAGCATGATCTTTTGCTTTTTTGTCATTCCGAAATTTTGTTTATTTCCAATTATGAGAAAAATAATTGCCATAAGAATGACAGCTAAAAATAATATGTTAAAAATAACACTGTCCATTTCTATCTCCTTTCAATTATTGCTTAATAGTTTAATGTTTATTATGAAAAATCACCCTCGAAACTGTCCAGGCTTTTCAAGGGTGCTTTTCCAGTTACTTGGTCAGCTAAAAATTAAAGAGCAATCTCACAATCCGGTTCTACCTTCTTGCAAGCCTTTAAAACATCTTTCATAACGGTTCTCGGCTCTTTTTCTTCCTCAAACTCCACAATCATCTTCTGTGTCATAAAGTTTACGGTTGCTGCTAAAACACCATCTGTCTTACGTGATGCATTCTCCATCAGATTTGCACAGTTTGCACAGTCCACTTCAATTTTGTACGTTTTTTTCATGATTAAAATCCCCTTTTATTTTTATGAATGATTAAGCACTTGTTTAATCATTTTGAGTTTATTATACTGCTATTTTTCTCTCCGTCAACAGAAATTACAGTGTTCGTTCCATTTGGGATAAATGCTATTCCATTTGGGCTGAAAGCCATTCCATTTGGTACAAAAAAAGTTCAAACTATCTTGAAAAGTGAGTTTCCGTTTGGGATAAATTCATTTCTATTCAGGTTGTACAATTTGATTTCCATGCGTTATACTAGAGGAAAGATTTCACTACAAACACCTATGTCTGCTGCTGCAGACATTATCATAATCGAAAAAGAGGTAGAACATATGACACAAATTACATTGCCACATAATCATGGCGAATCAGCTGATGAGCTGTTTTCTCTGCTTCCTGCTCCACAGGAATTTCAGACATCCGCAGAACTATTCGGATTACTCAGTGATGAAAGCAGACTGCGTATTTTTTGGATTTTATGTCACTATGAAGAATGCGTAATCAACCTATCTTCCCTTGTTGGTATGAGCAGTCCTGCTGTATCTCATCATCTAAGACAATTAAAAACCCGACGGCTGATTGTCAGCCATCGGAGTGGAAAGGAAGTCTATTATAAAGCTGCTGATACCCCACAGGTTCACACTCTGCATAGCTGCCTTGAAAGATTAATTTCCTTATCCGATTCCACAGAGCATCAAACGGAGGTATCAAATGACACGGAAACACGATAAAAATACGGAAGATATTTTGAAAGATATTCCAAATGGAAAAATCATCATAAACCGCCATAACAGTACACATGAAAACGCTATTTTCAATAAGGATTTTCGCTATTGCTCCGATGGAAGGGGACTAGTAGATACCTATTCTGTTTTTCCCTGAATTGAACTTTCTTTTAATTATTACTATGCAAATTGTTTTGAATTTCAGCATAGACCTGTCCACTCTGCTATGTAGATCAATCACTGCCGAAGTGGAAGAATGGGCTGGAAAATGCAGGATCAATCCACAATATATTTGGGCCCCGGAGATTTATCTCTCCACACACTACATTCATGTGCGGATTCTGCCATGAACCTGCCATTAGGATATTATCAAGGTGTATCCGTCTTCATTGATTTGGATGCGCTAACTACTACACCACCAGACATTCTTTCTGAAGCAGGCATCAACGGAAATAACCTCTACGCAAAATTTTGTGAACAAGAGGGGCATACTGCTATGCCAGCCAGCGAGAAAATCGAACATATTTTTTCAGAATTATATGATTTGCCAGAAAGAATGTACTTATCTTATTTCAAATTAAAAGTTCAAGAGTTGCTGTTGTTTTTAGATATGCTGGATTTAGAAAATACAAAAAGATTGAACCAGTATGTTTCCGGACAGGTGGAAACTATCAAAGAAATTCACAGTCTGATGACATCCGATCTAAAACGCCACTATACTATTGAAAAGTTGTCAAAACAGTACCTGATGAACACCACTACTTTGAAATCCGTTTTCAAAGCAGTCTATGGAATGCCCATCGCTTCTTACATGAAAGAATACCGTATGAATTTGGCGAGACTGTAATTAATTCTGTGTAAACTCTAAAAGAGCTATATACCCTCT
>NZ_JRFU01000100.1 GCF_003122485.1 Eubacterium ramulus | reverse complement strand
TGATTTTATCATCAATCTGAGAGGTTTACACAGAATAATTTACACTACCAATTTGGCAGCGAATATGCTGTTGCAGGAAGATAAATCTATTTCGGAAATTGCCGCCGCTGTAGGATATAAAAGCCAAAGTAAATTTACATCGGCTTTCCGAGATATATTCCAGATATTACCTACTGCATATCAGAAACTGTATCGTAATCAATAATTTTAATGCAAAACTGCACCCACAATATCCCTGAGTGCAGTTTTGTATCAATCAATATTCTAATGTTTCTCCATCAAGTGGAATATCAAGAACAAGTATCCTATACAAATGCACTTTCCTCTTTTGCTTTCTGCAAATCTTTTAACACTGTTCCTATATCTCCCAAAATAGCAATCCCCTTATCTTCAATGAATTCCGGCAAAAACTGATATTCTGAATTTACGGAGATATAATATGCATCTTTCAAGCAGTTTGTCAGTTCCCAAAACGGTTCCTGTATAAACATCGGTGTCATGCGCCCTACTCCAAGTTCTATCAAGAGAATTTTTCTATCTTTGTTCTTTTGAATGTATTTTGAGATTTTCTCATATTCTTCTTCGTATTTTTTCCCTTGCAGAAAGTTCCCATATCCTCTTACCCACGGAAACATTTCCGCACCACAATGAGGGCAACGAGGAATCAGTTCATCCGGCACCATTGTCCCCTCTCCCATAGCCGCAATCATATCTGCCACAGGTTGTACGGCATCCCATGTTTCATCCTGACAACACTGGGAACACTGGAAGAAACGATGATCTCCCTGAATCTCACTGACCTTTTCTTCCGGATAAATCTTTACAAACTGTGTATCCTGATTAGTCGTTAAGATATGAAAATCCTTTCCCTGCAAAATTCTATCCAAATCCAGATATGGCTCTCTGATAGGGGCATTTTGTGTAGTATTTAAAAAGGTTGCCACATATCCCCAGTGTTCATTTCTTGTAGAAAACCGATGCATCATTCCGCTAAAAGCACCTTTGAATCCATACTTATCTGCAAATTTTCCAAAATGCTCACGAAAAGAAGGGGTATCACTATAATAAAAGTCACCACCTCCAGCCGCTGATAAACCGGATGCTCCGCCTACTATGATACACTCTGCCTCCTGCACTCTGCGAACAAATTCCTGAATCTGTTCCTCATAAGGAAGTGGTTTTTGTTTGCTCAACACTACAGCAGTACCGCCGGATGCATAGGTACTATAGTGTCTTGAATAGTTCATTTGTGTTTTCATTACCAAATTTTCGTAACAGCTCATTTTTTTCATTCTCCTATCTCACAACTGTAATATCTTTAACTACCTTACTTAGTCTATCCTTCCCTTTCTGATTTCCTTTAACGCTACCATAAGATTACCATCCACACCGATGGATTTTTCTTTGATTTCCTCTGGAATGTAAATTTCGCCCTTGTTAAATGTGATATAACTTGCCTGTGGTTCTACTGCTGCAAGCTGCATCAAAGGAGCTTTAATCATCTGATTTCTCCAACCAATGCCAAATTCCAGAATTACCAGCTTCTTTCCATGTAAATTCTGAATAAATTCTTGATAGCGGGCAGCCTTTTCCTTCCAATTTTTCGTTTCTGTAAACGAGGACATCTCACCCCAATTTACTTCCATATCACCACCGCATTTTGGACATTTCGGCAGTAATTCTTTAGGTACTCTTCCGTTTACTTCCTCTTCTGTCATGGCGAGAACTGCTTTTTGATTAGGATAGACCTCGTCATGACATCTGTTCTTGCACCGCATCTGAGTTAATTTTCCTTCCATTTCAAAAACACGGTCTGCCTCAAAACCTGCCGGCACAAAATGATCCTCCGCATTGGAAGTTACTACGAAATATTCTTTATCCTTTACTAGTGCATAGATGTTTTTCATAATCTCACTCGGCTCATCCTGCATAGCTTTTGCCTTAACAAGTCTGCTTACAAACGCCCACTTTTCTTCTACCTTCATTGGCACTGAAAATCCGTGTAAAACACAGCGCAGTCCGTATTTTTCTCTGAAATCTCCCATATTTTCCTGAAACCATGCGTCATCTGCAAAAATATTATATCCCTCTGCGATAGACAAACCATTACTGGCTCCAATCAAAATACCATCTGCTTCTTTGATGATTTGACTTATCTCTTGATATACATTCATCTTCATCACATTTCCTTTCCCACTATGTTTTCTTTTAAATCCCGCAGGGTTTCTGCCAAATCTCCTGCTATATAAATGCCTTTGTCTTTTATATGCTCTGGAACTGAGGATTTCTTCTGATTCAGACAGGCATAAAACACTTTTTCATTTTTGTATGTCATTTCCCAAAAAGGAAGTTTAATAATACTGGGTGTCATCTCACCAACCCCCAGCTCCAGCAGTACAACATTCTTATCTGTTCCATTCATGAGATATTTTTTTAGGAAATTCTCATATCGCCTTACACCTTCCCTCCAGTCTTTTCCCTCCAAAAATGTATCATCCCTTACCCAGGGAACCATGATTCTCCCGCATTCATTACATCTTGGCAGAAGCTCGGAAGTAACACGCAGCTCCCGGATATTTTCGTTCATCCTGCGAATCATTTCTACATTGGAATAAATTTGGTCATGGCAAGGCTGACTGCATTGAACATAGCCGCTGTTACCTTGATAATCGCAAATCCTTTCTTTCTGAAAAATCCGTTCAAACTGCATATCTATATTGGTTGTTAAAACAAAGACTTCTTTTTCCGCCACAATATCACTCAGATCATAGTATGGCTGTCCTGTAGGTGCATCCCACATACTTTGTATGTAACGTGCATAATATGCCCACTGTTGTTCCGGCGATGAATAACAGTAGTAAAAACCGTCAAAGGGAGATTTCAGTCCATACCACTCCTTGAAATCTTGTAAACATTTCTCCATATAGGGTAGCCAATGATAATGGTTATATCCTGCCGCACTGGAAAGACCAGAACCACCGCCTATCAAAACGGCATCTGCCTGACGGATTTTTTCTGCCAGAAAACTGACTTGTTCCTCCCTTTGCATACACCACTTAATCTCCTTTTTTATATCAGATTTCACACTTTTTATTTTGCTTGACTTTTATTTTTTTACTTGTTAAAATTAAATTTACATCAAGCATTAAAATCATATTATCATGTAATTTTAAAAATTGCAAGAAGAAAATTCGAGGTGACAAATGAAATATTCTACAAAGCTTAGTGACACCATTCATATTCTTATATTTATTGCTCTTGGAGATGACGAACAACTCTCCAGCACAAAAATCGCAGAAAGTATCAAGACAAACCCGGCTTATGTCAGACAGCTTATGGCAACCCTGAAAAATGCAGGCATTGTTGTCAACACACAAGGTCATGCGAATGCCGCTCTTGCAAAATCGGCAGATAAAATCAATATGTATGACATCTACCGAGC
>NZ_JRFU01000010.1 GCF_003122485.1 Eubacterium ramulus | reverse complement strand
TTAATTATATCAGATATATGATTTTACGACCACTTTTTCAGTGGCGTCCCTATAGAGGTGGGAGTCATCTCCCATCTGATATATCTAAACATATATTTTATGGATTAAGAAATAAGAATCATGAATATCCTTCTTTACCGCCAATTCCATCAGATTTTTCTGTCGTTTTCATCCAATTCTAACCGCATAAGAACCAGTTCTTGCCAGCGTCCATCTCTGCATCGAAAACCTCTTGAATTTCTGCCATATTCCACAAAACCATGCTTCTTATATAAATTAATTGCACTTTCATTTTCAGAAACAACTTCAAGCTCTAACTGTAAAAAGCCGGCATTTTTCGCACATTCAATGCAGGCTTTTGTCAGTGCATCACCAATGCCAAGTCCCCAGTATTCTTTTTTGATACTGATACCAAATTCTGCCCGGTGCCGCATTTTCGCACAATCCCGGATCAGATTGTTACCGGCAGAACCGGCTAATTTTCCGTCTACAAAGGCACAGATTTCCACATCCGTTCCACTGCATTTTGTTTCCTTCAATTGCCGTTCAAGAGAAATGATATCCATGGTACATTCATCCGGATAGGTAAGAAGGAAGTCCGTTTCTTTATGTGTTTGCACAAAATAAGCATGATGCCTTACTGCATCCGATGCTTCTGCATTTCGTAAGATACATTTTTGCCCATTTTTTAATACTATTGGTTGATAAAAAAACATACGTCCTCCAAAACATTTTTCTTAAGTATAGCACAAAATGCAAAGAAAATAATTTGATTTTTTCTTAAATATAAGTCATTCTAAATAATTGCATATCCCAATTTCAATATAATAGAGCAATCGTGGTCGGTAATACCGAATACATGAATATAACAAATTTTTGTATTTATGCTTTATAAGATAGCTTCAATCTGGAGAAGGCAACTGTTTTTAACACAGGTTAGATAAATATGTTAAGTTTGTATGGTGTAAATATCCGCCGTTTACGGTTATAATAAACTCATCAGAAAGGAAGTGGTGCTCATGCTGACAGATAATTTAATCATGCTTCGGAATGTCAGAGGTCTGACTCAGGAGCAGGTTGCTGAGATTGTTGGTGTTACGAGACAGTCTTACGCAAAATGGGAGCAGGGAGATTCTGTTCCGGATATTGAAAAATGCGATAAACTGGCAAAATTTTACGGCATCAAGATCGATGCCCTGATGCATTATGATGAAAAAGTCGGAAATACAAAAGTAACACCTCCACCAGAAGGAAAATTTCTGTGGGGAACGGTAAAAATGGGAAGTCGGGGACAGATTGTCATTCCAAAGGAAGCCAGAGAAAATTATGGGCTGAGCGAAGGATCGCGCCTGGTGGTTCTTGATGATCTGGAAGGAATCGCATTGATCCCGACAGAAAGATTTGAACAGCAATTGCGAAATGCAATGGAACAGAGCAGAAAGATTGTGGAGGAATAAGTTATGACATGTCCGAATTGTGGAAAAAAAATGAGAATGGGATATTTGTTTGGCAGTAAAGATGGTGCTTTCAGTTTTGCAGATGAAGTACCGGGTGTATTTGAAAATGCGAAAAAAGCGAAAGGATTCGTGGAAATCTCTACTTTAAAAGCCAGTCACAGAATCCAGATAAAGGCTAATTGCTGCGAAGCATGCAGAATGGTAACGTTCCAGTATTAAGCCAATGCCTGCAAGTGGAATTACGCGCTTTAGGAATACCGGATATGGATATGATTCTGTGTCCGGTATTTTTCTTTGCGAACAAATAGCATAACAACATTTTCCTGTACCTGAAATAGAGATAATAACACCTATAAATTTAACACATTTCTCCTAAATACCAACCTATGAGAACAAAACTGTATTTGCTAGAATAAAATCATACAAAAACAGGATTGCAAAGAAAGCATACATCTATCATAATGAAGGGAGATTATAAAAATGGAATCAAAAGCATTACATACCATTCAGGTATTAGCAAAAATCGGAAAATATTGATGGTAGACGTTTATTCCTACAAAAAGTAAAAAAATTTTCCTTGACATATTTTCGCATTGTCATATATATTAGAATTAATAAAAGGGAGTAACCTACGTGATTCCACGTTTACGATGTCGTCAGTACGATGTGAACCATCCGGTGTCGTAAGGAAACGGTGAGACTTTTATTGCACATTGATTGTGCAATAATGGTCTCTTTTTAAGTTCAAAGATTCCTGAACTTGCATAATCGAAACGCAGATTGTAGATAACAAAATGCAGGTAAAAAGGAGGATTTAACATGAAAGAAATGTATCAGCTTACCGCCACAGAAGTTATGAATCACTTTGACAGTTCCGCACAGGGGCTGACATCCACCCAGGCAGAAGAACGCCGCCACACATCCGGCTGGAATGAACTGACCTCTGCCAAATCGAAACCTTTATGGAAACTTTTTCTGGAACAATTTCAGGATTTCCTTGTCATCATTCTCATGATCGCAGCAGTCATATCCGGACTACTTGGTGACACAGAAAGCGCCGCCGTTATTCTGATCGTTATCACATTAAATGCCATTCTTGGAACGATACAGACCCGACAGGCAGAACGTTCCTTGAACAGTCTGAAAAACTTATCTGCACCAAAAGCCTCTGTTCTTCGCAATGGAACTGTCGTGCAGCTTCCTGCCAGAGAACTGGTTCCGGGCGATATCGTCCTTTTGGAAGCCGGTGATGTCGTTCCCGCTGATGGACGAATCATCGAATGTGCCGGTTTAAAAATCGACGAAAGCACATTGACCGGTGAAAGCCTCAGCTCTGATAAAATCATCGATGCGATTTCTGAGCAGGCAGCTTTGGGCGATCGCAGAAATATGGTTTTTTCCGGCAGTTTCATTACCAGCGGTCGTGGAGAAATTGTCATTACCGACATTGGCATGCACACGGAGGTCGGTAAAATTGCAAATCTTTTGCACAATACATCTGCAAAGCGGACTCCGCTGCAAACTTCACTTGATTCTTTCGGGAAAAAGCTGTCTATCGCCATTTTGATCTTTTGCGGCATTTTGTTTGGAATCAGTGTTTTGCGTGGGGAATCCGTTGGAAATGCCTTTTTGTTTGCAGTCGCTTTGGCAGTCGCAGCGATTCCAGAAGCATTAAGCTCCATCGTGACCATCGTTTTATCTTTTGGCACACAAAAAATGGCAAAAGAGCATGCTATTATCCGAAAGCTTCAGGCTGTAGAAGGACTTGGAAGCATCTCTGTCATTTGCTCAGATAAAACAGGTACTTTGACTTTGAACAAAATGACTGTGGAACACTATTATGTGAACGGAGAGACCAGTCCTGCAAAAGACGTAACATCTTCCAATCTAGCTAATAAACTGTTATATTTCGCCAGTGTATTGTGTAATGATGCTAAAATCGAAAATCAATCAACAAATTTCACAACACCAGAAAAGCAGTGGGATTCCAACAATAAAGACAATAAAAATAATAGCAAACAGATAACCTCAACGGATTTGGGAAATTTTGCGACTTCAGCAGGAAATAATAAAAATACATCTTCAGCAGGTATTGGCGATCCGACTGAAATTGCTCTGCTGCAAATGGAACATCAAATGCACATTCCCATTTCAGAAATACAGGTAAAATATCCAAGAATCGACGAACTTCCCTTTGACAGTGAACGTAAAATGATGTCAACATTGCATACATTTTTCCAAACGGAGCATACTTCTGATTCCAAAGAAAAACAGCTTTTGATTGTAAAAGGAGCTGTGGATGTGCTGTTGCAGCGTACGGATGCCGTCTGGGCTGAAAATGGAGTCGTTCCGTTAAATATGGAAGAACAAAATCGTATTCAACTGCAAAATCAAAAATATTCCGAACAGGGATTACGCGTACTTGCATTTGCTTATCGGGAAGTTTCAGATATTACAGAACTTACCTTTGATCACGAGTATCATCTGACATTTCTTGGACTGATTGCTATGATGGATCCGCCACGTCCGGAATCCAAAGAAGCAGTAACAACTTGCATCAAAGCAGGAATTCGACCGGTCATGATCACCGGAGATCATATTTTGACGGCATCCGCTATTGCCAAACGGATTGGAATTCTGACACCAGACACAAAAGCATGTGAAGGCGCTGCTCTTGATACTATGTCTGATAAGGAATTGCAGGAACTGGTTCCGGAAATATCCGTTTACGCCCGTGTTTCACCAGAGCACAAAATCCGCATTGTCCGGGCATGGCAGACACGGGGACATATCGTTGCTATGACAGGGGACGGTGTCAATGATGCACCGGCATTAAAACAGGCAGATATCGGTGTAGCTATGGGCGGCACAGGCACCGAAGTCGCAAAAGATGCCGCCGACATGGTCCTGACAAATGACAATTTTTCCACGATCGTATCCGCAGTAAAGAACGGTCGAAATCTGTATCAAAACATTTTACATGCCATTGAGTTTTTATTATCTGGAAATATGGGTGCCATTTTAACTGTATTGACAGCATCCATTACCGGACTTCCGGTTCCATTTGCACCGGTGCATTTGCTTTTCATCAATTTACTGACAGACAGTCTTCCAGCGATTGCACTTGGCTTAGAACCACACACAGACGATGTAATGAAAGAACATCCACGCACTGCCACAAGTTCTATTTTAACCCGTTCCTTTCTGAAAAAAACAGGTTTGGAAGGACTTGTGATCGGAATCGTAACAATCTGTTCCTTCCTCACTGGATTGCAGCAGGGAAACGCAGTACTTGCCAGCACCTGTGCTTTTGGAACGCTTTGCCTGGCACGGTTGTTTCATGGATTTAACTGTAAATCTGAAAAACCTGTTTTATTTACGGAAAAGATGTTTCACAATAAATGGCTGCTTGCCGCATTTGGACTGGGAGCAGCTTTGATTACCAGCGTGCTGATGTTTCCGGGATTGCAGGCACTTTTCAAAGTACAGGCATTGACAATGCCACAGCTTGGTATGGTGTATTTGTACGCATTTTTGAGTCTGCCGATTATTCAGTTTTGTAAGTGGATAAAAAGTAGAGGAGAAGAGTAATCACAAAATATTCTGATTGGTCAAGAAATAAAGAGGTACTTAATATGAAGTTTCAAAATTTTATCGAAAAAAATAAATATTTACTGCTGATAATTGCCATTTTACTTATCCTGCTCCTTGGGAAAACAAACACCGAATGGAACCTGCTGCATACTATCTGGGAAATCCTGCTGCCATTCCTGATCGGCTGTATTATGGCATTTATCCTAAACATTCCCATGCGCTTTATCGAAAAAAGACTGCTCCGTCAAAAATCGAACAGATATCGAACTTCCATTCGAATCATCAGTTTTTTATTAACGCTATTGATCGTAGTTGCTGTCATCTGGCTGATGCTGTTTTTTATGATCCCGCAGCTGACACAAAGCTTTTCCATGCTCAGTGAAAATATCACAGATTTTGTGCCACAATTTCAATCCAGCATAGAACACTTGAACGAAAATGCTCCTCTGATCGGGCATCTGACTGGAACGCAAGCTTTTGATACGCAACAATTGCTACAGGCAATCTCTGATTTTTTGAAAGACAGTGCCAAATCGATTACCGGTTCGACCATTTCTGCCATTGGTTCAGTATTTCAGGGAATCGTAACCGGATTTCTGGCATTTGCCTTTGCCTGCTACCTGTTATTTCAAAAGGAAAAGTTGCAAATGCAGGTAAAAAAAGTGATTTATGCATTTTGCTCCGAAGAAAAAGCAGTAAAGCTCTTTGGTATCTGTAGCCTGATTTCCAGAAGTTTTACACGATTTTTTACCGGACAGTGTCTGGAAGCATTAATTCTTGGCGGACTATTCTTACTGACATTAACGATTTTCCGCATGCCTTATGCGCTGCTGATCAGTGTGGTCATTGCAAGTACTGCACTGATTCCGATCTTTGGCGCTTTTGCAGGCTGTATTTTCGGATTTTTTCTCATTTTTATTGTAAATCCGAAACAGGCGATTTTTTTTCTGATTCTGTTTTTTGTATTGCAACAGATTGAAGGGAATCTGATCTATCCGCATGTGGTAGGAAATTCTGTCGGACTTCCATCCATCTGGGTGCTGTTAGCGGTGATCGCAGGTGGAAAACTTATGGGAATTGTGGGGATGTTTCTGTTTATTCCACTGGCATCGGTATGCTATACCTTGTTCCGTCAGCTGGTATATGAAAAATTAAAGAAAAAACTGAATAAACATGAGGTACCATAAAACCATAATTTGACGATATGATATTTTATGCACCAGCACATCATATTTCCTTGTTTTACGATTTTTTATATCTGAATGCACTTCTTGAACCAGAAAATCAGGAAGTAAAGGATCTCCTTTTATCAGGAGAATATACCGCTTTTACGGATTTGGCAACGAGCTCATTGAACTGTCAAGCCAGATCCGCAGCAATTTTTGTTGGTCTGGTCAAGGCGGGACTGATTCATGAAGTCAGGGAATATTCTTCCTATCTGAAATTATTTAGAACACAGGAGAATGG
>NZ_JRFU01000001.1 GCF_003122485.1 Eubacterium ramulus | reverse complement strand
TATACAACTTCGGAGGAACAGAAGAAAATTTTAGAAAACTGCTTTCACCTGCAGCAAAATGAATATCCGAAAATTCACATGCTGGAAGCGGATATTCTGGTGGCAGAGATTTCGCATACGGATGCACCAAACGTGTGGAGCCTGTTTGGACCGATTCTTCTGGCTCCGACATCAGAAAAACGGTTCAGTCATGCGAACAGGAAGTATCGTATGCTGAAAAAGGTCGGATTGAATCTGCAAATGTGTGAATTGGATACCTTTGTGACGGGAATCCTGCTGTGCTACTATTTCCTGACCGGAAACGAGCTGAGTGTCGCAGAATTTTGGGAACGTAATGAAGAGTCTATGCCAAAGGTGCAGGGTGCCCTGGAAGAGATGACGAAGAATCTGTTTCAGTACCAGGAAAAAGAAAGGGTTGGATTACACAATCCTTATGAACAGGAACAGAGGGAACAGGAAGCAATCCGGCATGGAGACATCGCGGCGTTGAATCGAAGCATCTCTGAGACCTATGAAGGACAGATCGGGCGACTGGCAAAAGATCCGCTGCGCCATCACAAAAATGTGGCAATTGGAAATATCACATTGGCATCCAGAACGGCGGTAGAGGCCGGTGTCAGTGTGGAAAAATCTTTCACCATGGCAGATAATTTTATCCAACAGATAGAAGAAATTGATAATGTAGTAGAAGTGGAGGCGTTCAAACGTGAAGCCCAGCGGCTTTATGCATCCGCGGTTGCAGAAGAACAAAAGTCGGAGACGGGCGGGTATAAAAATCCGTTGATTGGAGAGGTCAAAGATTATATTTTTCGGCATTTTCACGATACGATCCAGATTACAGACATTGCAAAACATCTGAATGTGAATCCGGATTATCTGTCTCATCTGTTTAAAAAACAGGAAAATATCACCATTAAGCGGTATATTTTAAAGGAGAAGATTCGAAGGAGCAGGAATCTGCTACAGTATTCGGACTATTCCATTCAGGAAATCAGTTTTTATCTGGGATTCAGCTCCCAGAGCCATTTCTGTAAGGTATTTCAGGAGATGACCGGAGAGACGCCGGGACGCTATCGGAAGCAGTATGTACATCGTACGAAGTGGAAGATTGTATAAAAATAAAATAAGAAATATAAAAAACAGCTAAGATAATTGATATATCTTAGCTGTTTTTTATTTTATACTGGATATTAAGGTAGGGAGTTTTTCTTATATCCCCAAAGAAAATGAAAACTGCCAAAGCGAGGAGGAGGAGAGATCACATGAAAAGGATGAGACAATTTGCAAGTCTGATCGCGGCAGCAGCCATGGTTGTAACCAGTGTTCCGATGAACGGCTGGACAGTACAGGCACAGGCAGCGACTACGCCATCTGTAGATACTACGGTTAAATTGAAACCGACGGAAGCATCTACATTCAATGATACGAATAACGACGGACTTGGCGAGTTTCAGGGATGGGGTACATCCCTGTGCTGGTGGGCAAATCGTATCGGTTACAGTGACAAATTAACAGAGCAGGCAGCAAACCTGTTTTTCAGTGAAGATGGACTGAACATGAACATCGGCCGTTACAATGTTGGTGGCGGTGATGATATAGCAGACACTGTGACTACGACAAAAGTACCGGTAAACGAGAAAGCTAAATTTTATGATCTGACAGCAGGAACGTATACTTACGGCGGTTCCAACGGAAGTGTAACGACATATTCCAAAATGGCGGATATGACTTATTCCCGTTCTGATGCTGAGTTTGGAATTACCAAAGGGGAGAAAGTTGGTTCTTTCGATAAACTTGGCTGGATCAATAAACTGGGTGATACTGTTGGTTCAGGAGACAATCTACGCTATAACGTAAACGTAGACGAAGCTGGTGAATATACCGTAAAACTTCTGTTGACACTGGAAGGAACAAACAGCAGGGATGTGGCAATTCGTGTTAATGACGACAGCACTCAGGATAAAGTTATTTCTTCAAGTGACATTAATAACAGTATCATTGCAGAGGGTACCAATAATAGCAGCCATTGTATGTTGTTCTGCGTAACGATTTCTGGCGTACAGTTAAATGCCGGTGAAAACACCATTAACATTGCAGGAAAGTCTGACTGGACACTGGATTTTGTCAAGATGGCAGTTGTAAAGACTTCTGATCTGGCGGAACTTCCAGAAGAAGATGAGTTTTTACATCAGTCACATATCGTTCGTTCCGATGGTGGCGTTCCGGGTTATGCGACAGAAGTTACTAAAATTGATACAACAAAGCATGACATTAATTATTATGCTGAAAAATTTGATCAGTATGATGAAGACTGTGGTTATGCATGGAACTATGACTGGGAAGCTGACAAAAATCAGGTTGCAGTTTTAAAAGCAGTTGCAAAAGCCAGCGGAAATGACTTCATCGCAGAGGCATTTTCCAATTCACCGCCATATTTTATGACAGTCAGCGGATGCTCCTCAGGAAATACAGATTCTTCCAAAGATAATCTGCGTGAAGATTCTGTCAATGCATTTGCAAAATATATGGCAGATGTTATGGAACACTGGCAGGAAGAAGGCGTGATCAGCTTCCAGAGTGTAGATCCGATGAATGAGCCTTACACAAATTACTGGGGCGCAAACAGTAATAAACAGGAAGGCTGCCATTTTGATCAGGGAGAATCTCAGTCAAGAGTGCTGGTAGCATTGAACAAGGAGCTGCAGAGCAGAGAAAGCCTGAAAGGTGTGATCATCAGTGGTACAGATGAGACCAGCATTGATACACAGATTTCTTCTTATAATAATTTAACAGATGAAGCAAAAGGCGTTATTTCCAGAATTGATACCCATACTTATGGTGGATCTAACCGCTCCGGATTAAAAACAACTGCACAAAATGCTGGAAAGAATCTGTGGATGTCTGAGGTAGACGGTGCTTATACTGCAGGTACAAATGCAGGTGAAATGACCGCTGCGCTTGGTCTTGCACAGCGTATGATGACAGACGTTAACGGTCTGGAATCTTCTGCATGGATTCTCTGGAATGCCATTGATATGCATGCGGACAGCAGCGAAATAGGTCAGTATTGGGTAAGCAAGGGCAGTGCAAATGATTATCTGAGTATGGATGCTCTGGAAACTGCATGGAAATCCACAACTTCCAGTGGTTACTGGGGACTGGCAGCAGCAGATCATGACAATGAGGAAATCGTACTGAGCCAGAAATACTATGCATACGGACAGTTCTCCAGATACATCCGTCCGGGCGATACCATCATTGGTTCCGACCAGGAAGGAAAAACACTGGCAGCTTATGACGTAGATGGCGATAAAGCAATCATCGTTGCGATCAATACATCAAGCTCCGATCAGAACTGGGAATTTGATCTGTCCGGTTTCGAAGAAATGGGCAGCAAGGTTACCGCAATCCGTACAAGCGGGGATCTGAAGACCGGTGAACATTGGAAAGACGTAACTAAGAGTGATAACATCGTTGTAGACGCAGATGAGCAGTGCTTTACAGCAACGATGAAAGGAAATTCCATTACTACTTATATCGTAGAAGGCGTGAATGGAATCAAAGACACTTCAGATGATAATACAACGGAAAATCCGGAAGTAAGCCAGATTACAATTGCAAAAGATCAGGTAACCGGAAGTGCACCGTGGAATAATGGTACCACAGATGTTGCATCTAATGTTGTAGATAATAATTATGGTACATTCTTTGATGGTGTTAGCAGCGGATATGTTACTTTAGATCTGGGTCAGGAGACACAGATTGGTGCCATCGCTTATGCACCGCGAACAGGTTATGCAAGCCGCTGTGTTGGCGCCGTGATTTCAGGATCAAATGACGGAGAAAACTGGACAGAACTGTATACCATTTCTTCCACACCGGCAGAAAAGACAGATACTATGGTATACTATACCGATTTCAAGACAACGGGAGTACCGTCCTATCGTTACATTAAATATTCCGTTGATGCAAATGGTAACTGTAACCTGTCAGAGTTGAAAGTATATAAGCTGACAGATGCAATTGCAACCAGTATGACAGCACATTATGATATGTCCGTATCAGACGGAAAATTAACAGATGTGTCTGGAAAAGGCAACGATGCAATCTTACATGATATTGATGAGAGCAGCGTGGCTACATACGGAAAAGAAAGCGTATTACAGTTTAATAAAGATGGATATGCAGACATTCCGGCAGGATTAGTTGGAACAGACGGTAAATTCACTGTTCAGGCAACTTTCAGTACACAGACACAGGCAAACCACTGGCTGTGGTGCTTCGGAAGAACGGTTGCTTCCTGGCCAGACGTTGATAATTATGTATTTGTTGGTGTAAATTCTGCACAGGATAATTACAAAGGAAATACACTTGCAGCAGTCAGTGTTGGTGGTGAGTCAAGAATGCCGGCACCGTCTACCACTCCGGGTGCAGGTTATACATCAATTACAGTTGTATCTGATGGAACCAATCTGTATATGTACATGGATGGAACATTAGTATCTACTCTTGAAAACCATGGAAAAGATATTACAAAAACAATTCCAACAGATGATGCCCTTGGATATATCGGAAAATCTCTGTACAACGGAGATCCGTTACTGAAAGCAAACGTAGCCGATATGAAATTCTGGAATACAGCATTAACAGAAGAAGCTGTACAGAAAGTTCTTCCGACCACAGCAGAGAAGAAGAAAATGGTTCTGGCAGATATCCGCAAAGCTGTATTAAACGGAAATGCTTCAGCATCAGAAGTAACAAAAGACATCACATTACCAACTTCCATCGACGGATATGATCTGACATGGACTGTTCCGGAAAATGCAGCAATTACTTCCAATGGAAAAGTAACAGCTCAGGATGATGATGTATATGTAAGCCTTAAAGTCGCTTATGGCGATCAGACTGCAAGCATTAGCCTGAAAGTTCCAGGTGAGAACATAGAATCCACCATGAACGAAGCACTTGCAAGTGTAGATATCCCGAACAAAGATGATGTACGTGGAAATATCACACTTCCGGAAAAAACAGAAAATGGTGTAACAGTCACATGGGAAACAGATCATCCGGAAATCGTAGATGTAGCTTCACATGACAATGAGGACTATGATGCAACACCGGCAGGTACTGTTACAAGACCGGAAAAAGATACAACTGTCAAAATGACAGCAACTCTTTCCTATAAAGGAAAAACAGAGAAAAAAGAAATTGAGATCAAAGTAAAAGCAGCCGCAAAAGAAATTAAAGATTCTGATTATACCGATTACTTCTTTGCATACTTTGCAGGAGAAGGCTATTCCGATGGCGAGCAGATTTATTTTGCATCCAGCCAGGATGGAATGAACTGGGATGATCTGAATGACAACAACCCGGTACTTACTTCTACACTGGGTGAAAAAGGTGTACGTGATCCGTTCATTATCCGTTCACCGGAAGGCGACAAATTCTATCTGATCGCAACAGATCTGAAGATCAATGGCGGAAACGGCTGGGATGCTGCACAGAACAGCGGAAGCCAGAGCCTGATGATCTGGGAGTCTACTGATCTGGTAAACTGGTCTGATCAGAGAATGGTAGAAGTATCTGCTAAAATTGAGGCAGGCTGTACTTGGGCACCGGAAGCAACTTACGATGCAAAGACAGGTGAGTATGTTGTATATTGGGCATCCAGAACACCAAACAAAGATACAAAACAGCGTCTGTACTATGCAAAGACAAGAGATTTCTATACATTTACAGATCCACAGGTA
Organism: Eubacterium ramulus; assembly: GCF_003122485.1. Lineage (GTDB taxonomy): Bacteria > Bacillota > Clostridia > Lachnospirales > Lachnospiraceae > Eubacterium_I > Eubacterium_I ramulus_A. Next base: position 12,489 of record NZ_JRFU01000001.1, on the reverse strand, counting down.
TATATCGATTATGATCAGTCCAGTATTGATACAACAATGATCGAGAATGATGGTACTTATTACAGATTTACGAAAAACGAGGGTGGCAGCACAAATGAGCTTGGTGCACTGACAAAAACAATCTTCTTAGAGAAGAGCGACAGAGTATTAGGTACATTTACACAGATCAAATCTGATTCCCTGAACAGCAATCAGTATGTTGAGGGACCGACCATCTTCAAACTGAATCAGGATGATACAAATGGTACTGACAAATGGTGTCTGCTGGTAGATGATTTTGGTGGCAGCGGATATTATCCATTGATCACAACTGATCTGGAAAGTGGCGAATTCACAAAACCGGATGCCGGTACATACAAAATGCCAAGTCGTGCAAGACATGGTACACCGATCTGTGTAACAGCAGAAGAGTACAATGCAATCATGAAAGCATATGGTACACCGGAAACAGTGAATACTGTAGGAACACCTGGTGAGACACCTGAACTTCCGGAGACTGTAAAATGCGGAAACGAGCAGGTAGCTGTAACATGGAGCCTGGATGGTGTCAGCTTCGACGTAAATCCGTACAGTTATGTAACTGTAAATGGAACAACAGAAAACGGAAAAACAGCAACAGCAAGCGTTCAGATGATTCCGGAAAATGTAGAGTACATGATCGACAGCAATAATACAGAATCTGCTACATGGCAGAATGTAAAATCTGTAAGCAAAAAACTGCTGAATACAGATGCTGCAGATCAGGCTAAGACAGAGGATAACAGCTGGGGCTACACAAGTGTTGTTGGTGACTCCGGAGATATCAAAGGCTTCAGTCAGTCAAGTGTATCCAATCCATATACAGGCGGCTGGTGGGCACGCAGCGGAAAGAACATTACCTATCAGGTAACACTTCCGGCAGGTGACCATGAGATCATGCTTGGAAGTACCGGCTGGTGGAATATGAACCGTAAGATGGATGTATATTATTCCGTAAACGGCTCTGATGAAACAAAACTCTGTGATTTTGATGCAGTAAAGAATGCAGAGTCCTGTGCACAGGGAATGATTTCTCTGGATAAAGAATCGGTTGTAACGCTGACGGTAAAAAAAGCAGCAAATGATGATCCGATTTTAAGCTGGATCAGTATTTCAGATGTAACAAAACGTGATACTACTGAACTGCAGAAAGCTTATGATGAAGCAAAAGGATACCGGGAAAATAAAGCAAATTATACAGCAGGCAGCTATGCAGCATATGAGACAGCATTAAAAGAAGCAGAAAGCTTACTTGAGAATCCGACAATTCAGACAGAAATTGATGCAGCAGCTACAAAACTGCAGGATGCAGTAAAAGGTTTAGTAGATATCAGTGAATTAAGAAGTCTCTATAATGAGAACAAAGATATCGCAGGCGATGCTTATACTGCAGACAGCTACAAAGTATACACAGATGCACTTGCAGCAGCAGAAGCAGTTCTTGCCAACGATGATGCAACAGAAGAAGATGTGGCAGATGCTATATCCAAACTGACTAATGCAGTAAATGGTCTGGTTAAGAAACCTGTTGAGCCGACACCGGGTGAGAAACATGCAGATGGTCTTTCCGATGTAAAAGATGCAGATGGCAACTGGTATTACTACAAAGACAACAAAGTAGCAACCGATGTAACAACAGTCGCAAAGAACAAAAACGGCTGGTACTATGTAGAAAACGGAAAAGTTGACTTCAACTATACCGGATTTGCTTCCAATGAAAATGGTGACTGGTATGTAGTAGAGGGAACCGTTGGATTTAATGTAAACGATGTGATCAAAGATACAACCGGAGCATTAGGCAAAGGAAATTGGTATTATGTAGTGGACAGCAAAGTTACTTATACTGATACCGTAGCAAAGAATGCAAACGGCTGGTGGAAGATCACAAACGGAAAAGTTGATTTTGATTACACCGGAATAGCAAAGAACCAGAATGGCTGGTGGCGCATTGTTGATGGAAAAGTAGACTTTAACTGCAATAGCGTAGAGAAAAACGAAAACGGCTGGTGGTACATCCGCGGCGGTAAAGTAGATTTCAGCTACACAGGAATTGCAAAAAATGCAAACGGCTGGTGGCGCATTGTTGATGGAAAAGTAGACTTTAACTGCAACAGCGTAGAGAAGAACGAAAACGGCTGGTGGTACATCCGCGGCGGTAAAGTAGACTTCAGCTACACAGGAGTAGCAAAGAATGCAAATGGCTGGTGGAGAATTGAAAACGGTAAAGTAAACTTCAATTTCAACGGCATGGCACAGAACAGCAACGGCTGGTGGTACATCCGCGGTGGAAAAGTAGATTTTTCCTATAATGGTTATGCAAACATCCGTGGTGTCAGATGCAAAATCGTCAATGGAAAAGCAATGATTTAGTGCAGAAAGAAATATATAAAAAAAATCTAAGTAAAATAAAAAACAGCTAAGATATTTGATATATCCTGGCTGTTTTTTATTTTATACTGGTGGTAAGCGGTGAACGTTTATGACTTTCCCCCAGAAAGTATAAAACCACCACAAAGAGGAGGAGAGAACATGGAGAATAACAAGCGTAAGCGATGGCAAAACGGTAAAGTGCTCATGGCAGGTGTTTTGTCAGCTGCAATGATCCTGCAGCCAATGACAGTTTTGGCAGCAGATACGCAAGCAGATGAGACTGAGAAAAAAGTGGTTCCAAGTGAAGCAGAGATTGCAGCAAATGATGACATTTTGTATGTTGCGAACTGTGGTACGGCAGATCCGACAGTGACACCTTCGGATACGAAGTTGGGACTTTATCAGTCTAACGTGGATCAGGAAAAAGGAGCAGATGCTACAACTGGATATACCTGGGGTTATGTAAAAGATGACAATAACGGTTATCAGGCGTGGGCATCATCTACAGACCAAACGGTAAGTACATCACAATTGCTTAATTCAGCGTGGTATATGCCATCTTCAGGATGGACATACGATGCAGCAAACAGTGGATTCAAATATGATTTTGAATTGCCGGATCGTGCAAATAAGAGTACCAAGTATGAGGTAACAGTCGGCCTTCGTGTTCCTGCATGGTGGGATAATCGAAGTGTTGATATTGATCTGGAAGATCAACAGGTAGGTTCACAGATTTATTTAAAAGGAAAGACATCCACAGGTGCTACGGTAGAGAAAACTTATGATGTAGATGTTACAGATGGAGAATTAAATGTAAAAGTTTACAATTCCAAGAGAAGTAGTGCTGCGGAAGATCCGATGGTCAGCTATATCATTGTTAAGGCAGTAACAGATGACGTGGATCAGTTAGAAGTACTGAAATTAGCAGTAAAAGAATATCAGGATAAATATGACAATTCTGATGTGATTTATACAGAAAAGTCAAAGAAGACATTTGAGGATGCACTTGCAGCAGCCCAGAAGTTGATTGATGATAATGAAACAGATGAGACTGTGCTTGCAAATGCAAAAGAAGCACTTATCGCAGCATACGATGCACTGGTAGAAGCACATATAGAGAACTATACTTCTTTTACCGGTACAAATGCAGACCGTATTTACGATGACAACGGTGTGGCAGTTCAGGCACATGGTGGTCAGGTACAGAAGATCGGTGATACTTATTACTGGATCGGTGAGGACAGAACCAATGGCTACAGACCAATGCCGGGTGTACATATGTATTCCTCCAAAGATCTGTACAACTGGAAAGACGAAGGTGTTGTTTTAAAAACAATGGATAGTTATGACCAGTTTGAAACAGATGATTATTTCAAGAGTCTGTACGGCAATTTGACTGATGAACAGAAGAAAGATATCTACGTTGACCTCTGGTCCGAAGGCTGCGTTATGGAGCGTCCGAAGATGCTTTATAATGAAAAGACAGGAAAATATGTGATCTGGTTCCACGCAGATGGAACAAGTCCGTATTCTTCCGATAGCAGTTCCAACTATGCAAAAGCAAAAGCAGGCATTGCAATTGCAGATAATGTAAACGGACCATATAAACTGTTGGGAAGTTATATGCTGGCATCTGATCCGGATCGTACAAATCATGGATTCGATTCTGTGGGCGGACACGTTCGTGATATGAACTTGTTCAAAGATGATGACGGAAAAGCATATGTAATGTATTCTTCTGAAGGAAATGCAGTAATGTATATTGCAAGACTGAATGATGAGTATACAGGACTTGCAAAAGATGCATCAGAGATGAAACTGGGAGAAGATTTCTGCATCAGCAGTACAGATTCCAGAGAAGGTCCTGCCATGTTTAAGTATCAGAATAAATATTATCTGATCACATCAGGATGTACTGGATGGGCACCGAATCAGGCTGCTTATGCAGTTGCTGACAGCCCGTTAGGACCTTGGACCAGAATGGGTGATCCGTGTATTGGAGATACTTCCAGTACAACTTTTGATACACAGAGTACCTGTGTAATCCCGGTAGATGCTGAGAATGGAAAATTCATTTACATGGGAGACCGCTGGTATAATCCAGATAATGGAAAAGATCTGAGTGATTCCAGATATGTATGGCTTCCAATTGAATTTGGTGCAAATAATACAATTGCGCTTAAGAACTATGCAAACTGGACAAAAAAAGAACTGGATAACAAAGGAGCTCTTACTCTTAATACAAAACTGCTGGAAACAGCAGAAAATCTAACACAGTTAAAAGAAGTATTACCGTCGACCATTGATGTAACGATTGGAGATACCAATACACCAGATGCAAAGGTAACCTGGAGCATGGATGAAAGCGCAGGAGACCTTACACTTGGTTATGTAACTGTGACAGGTACACTGACAGATCTGAGCAGAAGCTTTACAATTCAGGTATTCTGCTGCCCGAAGAAACTGGTATATTTTGCAGACTGCTATACAAATGGAGATAATACATCCGATATTTTTGCCAAATTTGCAGAAAATGCAGATGATCTGTTGAATACCGTATCAGATCAGGCATATAGCGATGACAAAGGTGTAACATGGGGTTATACAAGTACAACAGGTGCATCCGGCGGAAGCAGTTCTGAAGATATGGGAAGCAAAGGATCTGGAGATTTCTTCGACACAGGTTGGTGGGCAACCAGCTCTGGAAAGATTGAATATGGTTTTGAACTGGATCCGGGAAAATATACCGTTTCTACAGGATTTAATGAATGGTGGAGCAGTACCAGAGGTATTACAATCACAGTTTCTTCTGTAGACGCAGAAGGCACAAAAACTGTCTTGAATACAGGAAGCGCAAGCCTTTCTTCCAGCAAGACACAGGATAGAAGCAATATTGACGTGACAGTACCGGAAGGTTCCGATCACATTCTTGTAACAGTTACAAAAGCTTCCGGTTCCGATCCGGTATTAAGCTGGATTGGTATCACTCAGACAGAAAGTAATGCTGTTGAGAGCACAAATATGGTTCAGAACGGAAGTTTTGAAAACGGAAGTGACAACTGGAGTATTGGTGAAGGAACAACTGTTGTAGAAGATGCAGAGGCTCCGGAAGGCTCACATTATCTGAAAGATAATGGAAATACACATAGCTGGGGTGACGGAAGTAGCCAGTCTGGTATTGCGGTAGAACCGGATACAGATTATATTCTTACCGGAACTGCAAAAGTTAGCGGAAACTCAGGTTCTTATTACTTTGTTGGTGCACGCGTAAAGAGCACGAGCAACACCGAGGGTAAAGAAAATTATGTTGTATATTCTTCAGACAGTGTATTGCCAGACAAAGAAGATACAGATAAAAAATTGACTGTTGGTCAGGTCGCAAATGGAACGGACTGGACATCTTTTACAGTTAAATTTACAACACCTTCAGATGCTACAACGGTAGATGCTTTTACATGGGCAGATAATGGTGCGCAGGGTTACTTAGACAATGTAAAACTGGTAAAAGTAGAAAGCGCACTTGACTGGACAGAGTTTGATGAAACACTGGAAGCAGTAGAAGCATTAAAAGAAGCAGATTGGACAGCAGATTCCTGGAATGAATTCCAGAAAGTTGTAGAAGAAGCAAAAGCATTCAAGCAGAATGCAACTGATACAACAAAACAGCGTGAGATCCGTGAGATGATCTACAAAGTAAAAGCGGCACAGGAGGAATTAATCTCCATCAATGAGCCGACTGGTGATGTGGCTTACTATGTAGATGCAGAAAATGGTAATGATGATAACGATGGAACATCTCCAGAGACAGCATGGAAGACATTAAGAAAAGCTTCTTCTATCCGCAAACTTACCGCAGGTGGCAAAATCTTACTGAAAGCAGGATGCACATGGAATGGTGAGCAGTTACTTGTTAAAAATGCAGAAGGTACTGCAGAAAATCCGGTTGTTATCGGAAGCTATGGTGAAGGTGCAAAACCTGTCATCAACGGTAACGGTGCAAACTGGACTTATGCTACAAAAGAAGATCTGGCAGCCGTTCATATCAAGAACAGCCAGAATATCGTAGTAGAGAATCTGGATATTACAAACTGGGATGCATCTGCAGGTGAGATTGGAACTTACAAACAGAGCAGCAAGCTGTTATCCGGTCTGGTAGTAGAAAACCGCGATGCAGGAGAACTTGCAAATGTAACAATTCGAAATAATAAGATCCATGATGTCAATGGTAAGATGGCAGGTGGAGCAGATAAAGGCGCAGGCGGACTGATCGTTCTGGTAACAGGCGATGGCAGCAACCACACCGGAAAAGTAGAATCTTACTACGCAGGATTAACGATTGACGGAAACGAAGTTTACAATGTTTGCCACGAGGCAATCTATATGGAGAGCGTATGGGCAAGCCGTACACTGGTTGGTGGAAGCAGCAGTGACACCGGATACCAGAATGCCGGAAATGGTAACTGGATCGGAAGCAGTGATGTAGAGATCAACAACAACTATGTACATGATGTAGCTGGTGATGGTATTGTACCGATCAACACAACAGATGCAACGGTAGAGTACAACCTGATCGACAATTCTGCAGACAGCAACTGGGATTACAGTGCAAACCCGAACCATGCAGCACTTTGGTCATGGGATAGCAACAATGTAACTTTCCGTTACAATGAAGCATTTAATACATCTGAACATTCTATCGGTTCCGCAGTAGGAAACGACAGTATGGCATTTGACTTTGACTATGGCGTACAGAACTGTGTATATGAGTACAACTACAGCCATGACAATCTGGGCGGATTCCTGATGCTTTGCCCGGGACCGGGAGCATCTGTAAACAACATTGCACGTTACAATGTCAGCGTAAATGACGGTAAATACGATGGTGCACCAATGATCCGTATGGGAACTGGTAAATATGGTTCTCTTGGTATCCAGATTTACAATAACAGCATGTACTGGGAGAACAATGGTGGTTACACCATGGCTCTGACACCGGATTCCGCATGGGAAGGAACAAGCATCAAAGATGTAACTGTATTTAACAATATTTTCTATGGACCGGCAAAAGCAAATAGCATGAGTTCTAAAGTATCTTATGCAAACAACCTGGTATATAGTAATGATGGAAGTGCACAGAAAGTATACAAAGCAAATGCAAATGATGAAAATGCAGTTTATGCAGATCCGAAATTTGTAAATACAGAAGATTTTACAACTGGAACATGGGCAGATGGCAAGACAACACTTGGAACTGTAGACGGATTCAAGATTCAGGAAGATTCCCCGGCAATTGATGCTGGTAGAGCACTTCCGGAAGCACCATCTTACACAGATGATACACTTGGTAAAGAGCTTGTTAAGAATGAAGCTGCAATTCCAACCGTAGATTACTATGGAACAGCACTTAGCGATGGAAAAATCGATATTGGTGCAAATGAGGTAATTACAAAAGAAACTTCTGCAAGAAATGAAATTGCTGCATATATCGAGGATCAGAATGAAGTAATCAGCAAGCTGGCAGGATTAAGTGCAGATGAGATCAGCGATTACCAGAGCCAGGTAAGCAATGTCGCAGACGAGGTAGAAGTAGATCTCAAGAACGATCCGGAAGGTGCAGTTGAGATCGCCAAGGCACTGATTGATGACATCGTAGCAAAAGCAAAAGCAGCATCTGAAGAAAATCAGAAACCGATCGAGACACATCCGGATGGACTTGCAGACAGCAAGGCAGCAGACGGCAACTGGTACTACTACAAAGATAACAAGATTGCTACAGACGTAACAACCGTTGCGAAAAATGTAAATGGTTGGTATTATGTAAGAGATGGAAAAGTAGATTTCAAATATAATGGATTTGCTTCCAATGAGCATGGTGACTGGTATGTAGTAGACGGAACCGTTAAATTTAACGTAAACGATGTGATCAAAGACACAACCGGAGCATTAGGCAAAGGAAATTGGTATTATGTAGTGGACAGCAAAGTTACTTACACAAATACCGTAGCTAAGAATGCAAACGGCTGGTGGAAGATTACAAACGGAAAAGTAGATTTCAATTACACCGGAATAGCAAAGAACCAGAATGGCTGGTGGAGAATTGTAGACGGTAAAGTTGATTTCAATTGCAATAGTGTAGAGAAGAACGAAAACGGCTGGTGGTACATCCGCGGCGGAAAAGTAGACTTCAGCTACACAGGAATTGCAAAGAATGCAAACGGCTGGTGGAGAATTGTCGATGGTAAAGTTGACTTCAACTGCAACAGTGTAGAGAAGAACAAAAACGGCTGGTGGTACATCCGCGGCGGAAAAGTAGATTTCAGCTACACAGGAGTTGCAAAGAATGCAAATGGCTGGTGGAGAATTGAAAACGGCAAAGTAAACTTCAACTTCAACGGTATCGCATTGAACGAAAACGGCTGGTGGTATCTCCGCGATGGTAAGGTAGATTTCTCTTATAATGGTTATACCAGATATAATGGAATTAACTATCATATCGTAAACGGAAAAGTAGTTGGCTAGATACAGTCATACGAAAGTAATATTTGACAGGAGTTTTATATGTTAGGAATGAAAAAGAGAACTCCTGCAGGACATGCGGCAGTGGGGATAATCCTCACTGCCGCATTGCTTTTTGCAGGTGGATGCGGGACAAATACACAGAATCAGACAGCGGGATCAACGGTGTCGGAACAGACCTCTGAATTGACATCGGAGCAGGCATCGGAACAAGGTTCAGGCAAAATGGCGAAATATGTGCCAACAAAAGCAGATGAAGTACAAAACCCGGTGCTGTATCTGGATGGAGATCCTGTTTCACAGGAAGAATATGCGATGCTGGCGCAGCAGTATAAAAACCAGATCATGATGAAATATTCTACGGATCAGGTCAACCAGCCGGATTTCTGGACGACAGAGATCGACGGAGAGACACCTGCGGATGCGCTGGCAGCAATCGTGCAGGACAAATTACAGGAATACTATGCCATCAAACATCTGGCTGTGGTAGAACAGGTGACGGATGATTACACCTATGCAGATCTGACTGATAAAATGGAGCAGGAAAATACTTCCCGTGGGGACGATTCTAATAATGATACGACTTATGGATTGAATAATTTTGACATGAGTACATATTACAGCTACTGGTATTCAAATCTGCAGACACAGCTTACCAATGCTCTGACAGCAGATAGTGTAAAAGCCTCAGATGCCGACTGTAAGAAGTATTATTCGGAGCATTTGACGGATTTTACATATACGGATGACGTACAGATTTTGTATGCAGAGATTACGCAGCAGAATACGGATCAGGTTGTGGAAGCGGAAGCCAAGGGGAAAGAACTGGCAGAGGCAATGCAGAAAGCTACCAACGAAGATGATCTGCAAAATATCACTTACGCGGATGTACAGGCACTGGAACTGAATTCTCTCGATACGCAGGAAGGCATGAGTGGCGTGTACCGGAATCGTTGGGAGATCGCAAAAGGATTATCCGCAGGGGAAGTATACGGTCCTTACGAAGATAATGGAAAAATCTGTGTTATGAAATGTATCGAAAAAGAAGCCGATGGTCAGATTGCATATGAAAATGTGAAAGATCAGATCGCACGTTATCTGCAGGTGCAGCAAGTGGATCAGATGATTCAGGACGAAAAGAATGGCATGCAGGTGACCGCGGGAACGATTTCCGTGCAGGATGCCATTGTGCAGGCGTTCAACTAGAATGAGGAGATTTCCGGCGATGAAGGTATAGATTCATCTCAGTCTGAGTTGAATTTGAATTACCCTACAAAGAAAGGAGGTGAACATTCCTGTATACATTATAATGTCGTCTGAAAACGAAACTCTCCCGTTGAGGCAAAAAATCCATAAATTCCATGGTATTTTTCCACAACAGAGATCATGCTCTGCACGCCGATTCCATGTCCGGCGCAATGTGAGATCGGAATGTCATTTTCAAACACCGGTTCTTTACCGTAGCTGTTTGCCATGTTGATACAGAGCTGATGATTTTTCTCATAGATCTTCAACCGGATATAACGGGCGTTTGGATCGGTGATCTCTGCACAGGAATGGATCGCATTTTCCAGTGCATTTGCCAGGAGACTGCACAGATCCGGAATCTGAAATCTGGAAAAATCAGTGGCAGTTACAGATACAATGGTCTGAATATTCTGCTCTGTGGCTTTCTCCAGATAAGAAGATAAGATCAGGTTAAGAGCTTTGTCCTGACAGTACTTTTTCACTGGGATTTTATCCAGATCATCGCAGATCTCTTTCATATACTGCATTGCCTGCTCCAGCTGGTTTTCCCGGATACATTCCTGAAGGAAATGAAGGTGGTGGCGCAGGTCGTGTCGGTAGATGGAAGATTTTTTATCTGCCAGAGACAGCTGCGCAATCTCTTTTTGTGCCTGAGCAGCAGCGGTATTCAAAAGCAGATTTTCCCGTTCTGCCTGATTCCTCTGACTGGAAAATTCAATAGTCAGAATCGACAGGATAAAATACAAAAGCACAAGAAAACTGTCCATAAAATCAATGATAACCGGACCGCCGGTGTACATCAGATCTGTATACACAGTAAAAGCGTATTCCAGAATGTAGTAGGACAACGGAAGCAGCAGGAACAGTGTCAGAATGGTCTTGTTTTCGTGCTTTAATTTTATGATATGGGGTGCCATATATTTTACGACAAGGAACAGAAGCGGCAGTGTTACAATGATTGTTGCCGCATCGGCAATCAATGGATCATAATCAAAAAAGCTGGATACAAATGTGCCTACCCATTTTCGCGGAGTACACATCAGATAGGCAGACAAAACTGCCACCATGGAAACGTAAATGCTTTTTTTCAGTCCAAAATAAATAAGCAGGATCAGTGGCAGATGGATCAGCAGCGGGTACCACTGATATAATCGATTCTCCCCAAGTACCAGGTAAAAGATTACCTGCCCGATGCCAAAACAAAGGTAAGACAGCAGATACGTTTTGCGATGCTTCCGAAAAGAAATATCTGCCAGACATAAGGATGCAGTAATGCCAAAAAACAGTACAAACGCGTAATTGATGAGATTTAAGGTGTTTGGCAGGTTTGTCATGGTATTTCCTCCATTTGAAAGGCGAGATAATGTTTTCGGATCTCTGCAACTCTTCGTTGTGCCAGAGGCAGAAGCGTTCCGTTCTGAAGCTGCATATCCGAAGTGCTGATCAGGCGGATATAATTCATATTTACCAGAAATGAACGGTGTGCCAGAATAAATTCCGGGTATTGTAACAGCTGGTCACAGACGGGGGAAAAACGGTCTGTGCAAACAATTTCTTCTCCGTTTGCAAGGTAATAAAGTACTTTCCTTCCCTGTGCTTCCACATACATAAGCTGATTTAACGGGATTTTATGTACACCGATATTGCTTTTCAGAACAAGAGATCTGCCCTGTTCCTGATCCCGTTTTTTCCGGATTTCATCCAATGACTGATAAAAGCGGTCAGGCACAATTGGTTTCATCAGATAATTGGTTGCTTTAACCGTATAACTTTCTACCGCGTATTCAGGAGAGGTAGTAAGAAAAATAATGTCCGCGGCTTTGTCGAAGCTGCGGATTTCTTTTGCCAGCTCCATACCAGTGATTTCCGGCATAATGATATCTAACAGATACAGATTGTATTGCGTTTCGGAAAGAGTGTCTGCCAACTTACGGCTATCGTGAAACGGGCAGATGGTAAATGTCACATGCTGCTGTGCCTGATAACTGTCCAGCAGTGACAATATATGGGATAGCTCCTGTCTGTCATCATCACAGATTGCGATTTTCATCTTTACCCTCCTTTTGTTAATCGTATTTAGTACTATATATTTATGGTGAATATCCCCTACAGCAAGTAAGGAATAGGAATCATCTATTTGTTGCTTAAGTTAATTCTTGCTTAAGTTAAATTATACGCGTAGCAGGGATAAAAAGCTACTGGCTTTCTCTGTCATTCATGCACAAAAATACGTCATTCGTGTAAAATGGGGATTACAGTTCGCACGCGTCATTCACAAAATGCGTTTTATCTCAGTCTGAGTTGAGACTCCCACTTCTGCAAGTGATGAGTAGTAAC